>CAZFXB010000107.1:0-7397 GCA_964522835.1 uncultured Oscillospiraceae bacterium | reverse complement strand
TACCCGGACTTTAAGTGGGAGCTGAAGCGGTATCTGGACTTCCTGAAGAACCAGATGGTGCGGAAGGAGATCGAAGTGCGGCTCAATACCCCCGCCACCCCGGAAATGATCGAAAACGAGGGCTTTGACGCAGTGGTGGTGGCCATTGGCGGACATTGCCAGAAGCCCAAGGTAGAGGGAGCCGAGAACTGCACCTGGGATGTGACCAATATCTACGGCCACGAGCAGGAGTTGGGGAAGAGAGTTGTGGTTATCGGCGGCAACAGCACCTCCGCAGAGGCGGCCTGTTATCTGGCCTCCTGCGGCCATGAGGTGGTGGAGCTGAGTCGTTCTCAGCGATTTGCCTCCGACCTGAACCCCATCCGTATGATCGGTTACATGAACACCAAGCTGAGCAAGTGCGGCGTTAAGACCAAGCCCAAGTGTGAGACCATGAAGATTGAGGCGGGTAAGGTCACATACAAGAACTACAAGGGCGATGTTAAGACCATCGAGTGCGATGATGTGGTGGTCAACGGCGGCATTGTGCCGGATCACAGCGCATCCGCAGCCTTTGTGGGCTGTGCCAGAGAGTATTATGTCATCGGCGATGCCAGACAGCCCGGCACCATGCGTCATGCCATTCGAGATGCCTTCTCGGTGGCACATCAGATTTAATTAACATACAAAGAGTCGTCCTGGGGAACACCCGGGACGGCCCCTTTTCGTGAAAAATGGCTGCCTCAAAATGAGACAGCCATTTTTTATAGATATTGTGTTATGCACCGATGGCCAGGTATGCGTCAATGGCACCCTGATAGAGCTCCTGCATACGATCCACATCGAAGGAGGAGAGGACGTCTTCCACGAAGCTGTCCCAGTCGTCCATGGAACGCTCGCCGGTGATGAACTGGAGGCAGGCAGTGCTGACAAAGCTGCCCAGATCGGAGGCGATGCCGGAATACTCGGTCTGGTCATCCACGGTCCACACAGCACCGGGGGCCTGGGAGGAGACAGTGTTCCGCATCCACACATCCAGAGCCTTTACCTGTGCGTCGGTGTAGCCCAGGTAGTTCCGCTCATTGATGCAGATAGAGCAGGGGGTGGAGGAGGTGTACTTGATGAGGGCCAGGGCAAACTCGTAGCCCTCGGGGTTGTTGGTGACCAGCTCGGTAAGCTCAGGTTCGCCCTCCTCGTTATACTCAAAGGACACGCCCTCTACGCCGTAGTTCTGGAGCAGAATGCCGTCGTCGGAGTAGAAGTAGTCAATGATCCGGCAGGCCAGCTCGATGTCAGGGCAGGATCCGGCTACGGCAGCGCCGCCCTTGCTGATCCGGGAGGTGCCTGCATCGTCAAAGCCGTTCAGGTCGCCTTCCTTCAGCACCACTGCCCGAAGGGGCTGCACATCGCTGTCGGGCTCATAACCGGACAGGTTGGTGATGCCGTTGACAGAGGTGGTAAAGTAGCCAGAGGCGTTGCCTACGATCTCGTCGTCAGAGGCAGTGTTGTTCATGGGCTGAGAGATAAAGTCAGGAGAGATAAAGCCCTCGGCATACCAGTCTGCAATGAGCTGGACATAGTCCCGGAAGCCCTCCATGGGCAGGCAGTACTGGATTTCATCGTCCTTGTAGATCCAGCCGCCCAGGGAGTTGTTGTCACCGTTGACGCTGATGCCAAAGGCAGAACCCAGCGTATTGGCGCCGTTGGCGGCGATCCACAGGGGGTGGGCACAGTCGTTTTCAGACTGGAAGGTTTTCAGTACGTTGTAGAGGTCATCTACGGTGACAGGCTGCTCCAGCCCGTCAGTGTCCAGCCAGTCCTGACGGATGGCGGGGCCGGAGGAGGGGATCAGGGTGGACTGGATGTTGCCGGCCAGGGCTACAGCGCCGTCCTCGGTGTAGAGATCCCGGGCGATGGAGGGGTTATTGTTGATGATGTCAAAGTAGTTGGGCATGACATCCTCGTAGTCGCAGTAGTTTACAATCAGGTCGCCTTCGATCAGGTCGTCCAGATTGTTGGAGTTGAACATGCCGAAGTTAAAGATCATGTCCGGCAGCTCGTTGGCGGCGATCATCAGAGCCATGGAATCAGAGGCGGTGAGCAGGTTTGCAGTGGTGAAGTTCAGCGTAACGCCGGTACGCTTCTGAATCTCTGCATAGACCTGGCCATCCTTGCCGTAGTCAGAGATTACGGCCATAACCGGGGGAACAACATAGTCCCAGGCGGTCAGGGTGGTGGGCTCGTCTACCAGAGGCATAGGCTCTGCCTCGGTGTAGGTGCGAATGATTTCGGTGTCTGTGGCAGGTGCTTCCTCCACAGGCTCCTCTACCAAAGAGGGCTCCTCCTGGACGGAGGCTTCCTCAGGTGTTGCTTCAACAGGTGCAGCGGGTGTTTCGGCGGCTTCGGATGCCTCGGAAACAGGTGCGGAGTTCTCGGCGGCAGCAGAGCTTTCGCCACCGCAGGCTGCCAGGGAGAACAGCAGACACAGGGCCAGCAGCAGAGAAGAAAGACGCTTCATGGTTTTCATATCAATTCCTTCCTTTCGTGCAGAAATGGATTTTTGGACTAGTAATCATTGTATGCCAGAAATGAAAAAGGCACAAATGGCTAAAAATCATATACCATAACCTGAAGTTATTTGTGCAGGGAAGGAACAAAAATCGACAGGAGCCTTACCCCCAGGCCGAGACCAATGCCGCAGCTCCGACCTTTATGGCCTGGTCGGTAAGCCCTCCGAAGCCTAAAAGTATGGTGCTTTTGCACCGCTCCGGCACATTCCCGAGAAAATATGGGCTTACAGGATAAACCCGAATGGCCCTTTTTTCAGCGGAGGCTACCAGTTCCTGCTCTGTCATGCCATTTTTCACGTTCAGGGTCAGATGATGCCCGGCGGGAGCACCCAGAATATCCAGCTGATCCCGCAGGGGGGAGAGGGCATCCAGAAGGCACTGGCGGCGGTTTCGGTAGTAGACCCGCATTCGGCTTACGTGGGTGTCAAAGTGGCCACCCCGCATAAACTCCCGGAGCACGGCCTGCTCAAATCCGGAGACTGTGGAGGAAAAACCACTGTAGTTATCCCGGTACAGGGAGATAAGCTGCTGGGGCAAAACCATATAACTGATCCGAAGACCGGGGGCCACACTGCGGGAGAAGGTGCCAAGGTAAATCACCCGGCCCTGATGGTCGATGCTCTGGAGGGACGGGATGGGTCTGGACTGATAGCGAAATTCAGAGTCGTAGTCATCTTCGATGATATATCTGCTCTGGCCCTCCATGCTCCAACGGAGCAGTGCAGTACGCTGGCCAATGGGCATGGCATAGCCCAGAGGGTACTGGTGGGAAGGGGTGGTGTATACCAGCACCTGATCCTCCTGGGGCAGCTCGGAAATCTGAATGCCGTCCGGGCCCACAGGCACCGGAGATACCCTGTGCCCCATTCGGGAGAAGAGACGATGGGCCTCGTTATACAGCGGATTCTCTACGGCAAGGGTGAAGGAACCGGAAAGAATGTAGGACAGAATAAAGAGAAGATTGTCCGTCCCGGCCCCGATGATGATCTGATCCGGGGTACATACGACACCACGGGCCCGATAGAGATAGTCCCCTACGGCCTGACGTAGGCCCAAGTCCCCCTGGGGTGGGGTTCGCAGCAGCAGGTTTTCGTCATATTCGCTCCAGCAGTTTTTCATCAGCCGCCGCCAGACGCCGAAGGGGAACTGATCCCGGGCCATGCCGGAGGGGGAGAAGTCCACCTGATAGCTGGGGGCTGCTTTTGGGAGACTGGGTTGAGGCTGCGGGGCTGGGCTGGGAGGGGATTGGGGCATCAGGCCCGTTTCCAGAACAAAGAATCCCCGCCGGGGGAAGGACTGAATGAAGCCCTCTGCCTCCAGCTGACAGTAGGCGCTGTCCACTGTGTTGATGGACACCCCCAGCTGCTCTGCCAGCTTCCGCTTGGAGGGGAGCTTTGTGCCGGGGGAAATGGCACCGGACTGAATCTGCTGCTTGAACTGACTGTAGAGAGCTTGGTAAAGGGGTACGGCTCTGTTTTCCGGTAAAGTAATCACTGACATGCCTCCAAATCAAAATAATTACACATTACATGGTATCAGATTTTTCCGCCATGTCAAGAAAGCAAAGCGGAGCCGCTGCACAGAAACTGTACAGCGGCTCCGAAAAGAACTTACTCAATAGGCGTGATTTCAATTTCACCGCCGCCACTGGGAGGCTCAGGCTCCTGGGTGGGAGGAAGTGTAGGCTCCTGAGTGGGAGTCTGCGTGGGCTCCTGGGTGGGAGGAGGCGTAGGCTCCTGCGTGGGGGTAGGCGTCTGGGTGGGTGCAGTGCTGGGCTGGGTCGAGGGAGAGGGAGACGCAGAAGGCTCCTCGCTGGGGCTGGGGCTGGGTTTCGCAGTGGCAGTGGTATCGTCGTCATCATCGCTGCTGGACTCAACCTTGTGCACACTGGTGCCCATACCGCCCATGTTGTCCAGATCCTCGGTGGTATCGGTGCGGATCAGGTTGCCATCGCTGTCATAGACATAGCGGGTGATGGTGTAGATGTAACCGGTGGAGTCAGCCTTCACGGTGTCCACATCGATCTCTACAGAGTGATGATCCACATCGGTGCCCACCAGACCGATGTATACCCGACCGTTGCTCAGGTAGGAATCGATCCGCAGGGGATAATCGGTGGAGTTCCGGAACTGGAAGTCCACGCTGCCCCAATACACGGTGGCATCCATGCCATAGGGCACGTAGGAAACACGGAACATGTGGGCCTCACGGTGGACTACCTCCAGATCAGCATAGAGGCAGCAGTAGTAGATGGTGGAAGCCACCTGGCAGATGCCGCCGCCCAGGGCAGGCTCGGACTTGCTGTCTACGTAGATGGTGCCCTCTTTGTAGCCCTTCTCCTTGGTACGCTCGCCCACCACATCATTGAAGGAGAATACTTCTCCGGGCTGGAGCACAGTGCCGTTAATGGCTTCGCAGGCCAGCCGCAGGTTGGTGGTGCGGTTTGCGTTGGAGACGTAAGCTGTGGCATAGGAATACAGGGTGTCACGGAACAGCATGGAAGACAGCTGCTCGGCAGTCATTTCGGGAATGGTCTCCTCAAACTCAAAGACCAGGGTATCTCCGGCGGCGGCAGAAGCCAAAAGTGCATTGGCATCGTCCAGGGAGATCGTAGGAACATAGCCCACCACTTCCGATTCTACCGTCTTGGTATCCGGATTGTAGATAGCGTCCTTGGGCTCGGCAGAAAGCTGCTCATAGAGCCGATCCAGGCCCACGGTGGCGGGGTAGGTCATGGTGTAGTCAAAGGAAATGTCCTCGTAGTCGCCGGAGGAGAAGGCATCGGCCACCAGATTATAGAGGACATCGGAGTCCAGCTCCTTGCCCGGGGTGCCGATGGTGACGGTGATGATACGGTTTTCGGTATCCACCTGGACATCAGAATCCACCTTGGGGGTGTCCACCTCGGCGGCGGTGGTGTCGATCAGATTGTGGATGTAGTTTGTATCGATCTCCACGGCAGAGGAGATGTTGATGTTGTTTCTGGTACGCTGGGCTGCCTTGATGGCACGGGCCATGGCAAAGGGAGAAGTGTTGGTGCGTCCGTAGCTGTAGGCCTTTTCAACGGCCTTGTCCACGTCAATGAGCACCGTATCCTGCTCCGGTGTGAAGGTCAAGGTGCGATCCGGCAGGATCACGTTGACGCTCTGCTGCACGGTTTCGTCCATGGAGGACTCAATGGCCCGGGTGGCCTCTTCCACGGTCATGCCGCCTACATCGATACCCGCCACGTATACATTGGGCAGGATCTTGTCATAATCGGCATAGCGCATGGCATAGACACCGATGCCTCCGGCCACAGCAATGGCCAGAACCAGTGCAACGATCAGGATGATAAGAACGGGGCTGACCCCTCTTTTTTTCTTGCGGCGATAATTCCCCTGGCTGGGCCGCTGACTGGACGACCGCTGGGTACTGGCACGCTGAGCGCCGGAGCGCTGGCTGCTGCTACTGCTGCTGCGCTGGCTGGATGCAGGCCGCTGGACTGCACGGGGCCCGGTGCTGCGGGCAGAACTGGAAGAAGAGCTTCTGGAGGAAGCGGATCTTCTACTATTGGTTTCACGGCTGATGATAATCTCCACCTTTACTTAAGACAGAGGGTCAGTCTGTCGTATTTTGCTGATTGTGTACTCTGTATTATACCTTGCTTCGAGGGCTTTTTCAATCGGTTTTACGTAAAATTAAAAATTTCTAATTTTCACGTGGAAGCACTGCTGAAGGAGGCAAATTTCTTTACAAAAAACTCGGATATTTTCAGTGGATCCTCACCCTTTTGCAGCTTTAAGGTGAGCTTTGGGGTGTCTCCGGCAGAGAACAGGATCCGTTTTTTCAGGCTTTCGTCGCCGCATATTCCGCTGACGGCGGCAAAATCAATGCTGCGAAGGGTGAATAGCAGATTGGCACCCTTCTGGGTGATATCGGAAAAGCCCAGGGCGGCGGCTCTCGAACGGAGCAGAGCCACGTTGATTAGGGCGGTAACCGCCTTCGGGGGATCGCCGTACCGATCAATGAGCTCGTCAATCACATCATCGGCGTCAATTTCGGAACGGATAGAGGCGATTCGACGATAAAGATCCATCCGCTGCTCCCCGGAGGAGACATAGGTCTCGGGAATGTGGGCAGAGATGTTCAGGTCGGCAGAGCAGGATTTTTCCTCCTGGGGCTGCTCGCCCCGCTGCTCCAGCACTGCCTCCTCCAGAAGCCGGAGGTACATATCATAGCCCACGGAGATCATGTGGCCGGATTGCTCTGCGCCCAGCAGGTTGCCTGCGCCCCGGATCTCCAGATCCCGCATGGCGATTTTGAAGCCGGAGCCAAATTCGGCAAATTCCCGAATGGCACCCATCCGCTTTTCGGCCACCTCGGAAAGGACTTTGCCTTTTCGGAATGTGAGGTAGGCATAGGCATGGCGATTGCCCCGGCCTACCCGGCCACGAAGCTGGTGGAGCTGGGCCAGGCCCAGCTTGTCGGCATCCTCGATGATAAGGGTGTTTACATTGGGAATATCGATGCCGGTTTCGATGATGGTGGTGCATACCAGCACCTGGAGCGCTCCGTCATCCATCTGCTGCATCACATCGGACAGCTCTTCCTCGTTCATTTTACCGTGACCAATTCCAATGGCAACACCGGGAAGCTTGGCCTGAAGCCGTGCGGCAGTTTGGTGGATGGAATCCACCCGGTTGTGCAGGTAGTAGACCTGGCCGCCACGGCCCAACTCCCGGCGAATGGCATCTGCCAGAATGTCCAGGTCGTGTTCAATGACATAGGTCTGCACCGGATAACGGTCGCTGGGGGGCTCTTCAATGGTGGACATATCTCTGAGGCCGCTGAGTGCCATGTTGAGAG
>CAZFXB010000106.1:0-7463 GCA_964522835.1 uncultured Oscillospiraceae bacterium | reverse complement strand
TCCCTCAGTCAGCTTCGCTGACAGCTCCCTTTACACAAGGGAGCCTCTGGCTGGTGCTAATTTGGCACCTGATACGCAATCATTAAAATCCACCCTGTACCAGCGGGCGATTGATAATCGCTCCTACCGAAAAACGGGATTGGTACAAAATCGACGTAGCATTGTGGACACCGCCCCCTACGGGCCGGCACAAAATTGTCAGTCGGCACATTTTGTTTTTTTCGGACGAACATTTTCCTCGATTTGTCCGTGTGGCGAAATAAATTCACATCGGTCTTTCACTGAAATTTTCCTTTCGAAAATTTTTTATAATTTCTTTGCACTTTTTTCACAAAACCTATTGACAGATTTTCGATTTCATTGTATATTGTAGACACAAAGAACAAGGGAGTGATTCCAGTGAAGAACTAGAGCACGACGGTTCAGCGAGTGAATCTGTCGGAAGATATGAAAGTTTGATATGTGTAATCTTGCAGTTTTATTTTCAGCAACCGTCCTAAGTTGCTGCACCAGCAAAGGCTGGTTTTGAAAATAGATACTAAAAGATATGGAGGTACGTTCCCATGTACTAATCGGTCATCCGTCTATTTCACATCACGATGGAGGCAAGAGGCCCATGGAAAGGTGAGCGGTGCATCCGCACTCTGAAACAACAAATTTTAATCGGAGGACAGTCCCATGAACAGGTAGTTCTGGCTCTGACAAAAATCTAAGAAACGGAGGTACTCTCCCATGTACTAGTTCCTCATCCGTCCAGAAACCATTTGCTTTGGAGGCTCGGGTCCCATGAAATGCTAAGCGGCTAATCCGCCATTCGTTAAGAATATCATAATTATTTGGAGGACGGTCCCGTGAAGAAGTGATGTTCTGGCAAAGATGCTGGAATGAAAATTCAATAAAGAAAGGATTGAGAGGGGTATGAGCGATCCCACCCAGTTTTGACTACCGTGTATGACGATGTGATTTGTGTCATACACGGTAGTTTTTTCTGAAAAGTCATTGACATTTCCCGGTGTTCTGTGGTTCAATATAGAAAACGCTTAGAAGCCGGAGGAATTTCTTTTGACAAAACAAAAAACGCTCATCAACAACCTGTCTGAGGGCCCCGTTCTGGGTGGCCTCGTTCGCTTTGCCATTCCCCTGATGCTGGCAAACCTGTTGCAGGCCTTCTACTCCATGGTGGACATGATCGTAGTGGGCCAGTTCAGCGGCCCCGTGGGTCTTTCCGCTGTAGGTATCGGCGGCCAGATTGCCAACCTGTTTCTTGCCGTAGGCTGGGGCTTCTCCAGCGGCGGCCAGGTGGTCATTTCCCAGCAGGTAGGTGCCGGCAGCAAAAAGATCTCCCGCACCATCGGTACGCTTTTAACCCTGGAGATGATTCTGGCAGCCATCAGCACCCTGATCGGCATTGTTTTTTATCGTCCCATTCTCTCTGCCATGAATACCTCTGAGGCAGCCTGGAACGAGGCGGTCAACTACCACATCATCTGCTGCTGCGGCATGGTCTTCATCTACGGCTATAATGCGCTCTGCGCCATTCTTCGGGGCATGGGCGAAAGCAAGCTGCCCATGGTCTTTGTGGCTATCTCCTCTCTGGTCAACGTGGTTCTGGACCTGCTGTTTGTAGGTCTCTTCCATTGGGGTGCCGGTGGCGCTGCCGCCGCAACGGTGATTTCCCAGGGTATCGCCTTTCTGTCCGCCGCCGTATATCTTTACCGGCACAAGGAGGCCGCTCAGTTTGACTTCCACCTCAAAAGCTTCGCCATCGATCCCCAGCAGCTCAAGGCCCTGTGTCGGCTGGGCATCCCCTCTGTGGTGCAGCAGTTTATGATTACCGGCTCCATCACCTTTATCAACGCCCAGGTCAACGCCTTCGGCCTGGTGGCCTCCGCAGTAGACTCGGTGGGCGGCAAGCTGAACACGGTGGTGAATATTGTCACCGGTGCCATCTCCGCAGCATCTGCCACCATGATTGCCCAGAGCTTCGGCGCCAGAAAGCTGGATCGGGTGAAAAAAGCCTATCGAGCCTGTCTCGTCGTGTGTATGATCTGGTTCTGCATTCTAACCGCCTGCTACCTGGCTTTGCCCCGCCAGATCTTCGGCGCTTTCACCTCTGACGCAGAGGTGCTGGACATGGCTCCCCTGTACCTGCGGTACGCCGTAGTATGGCTGCTGGCCCTGTGCTCTATGGATGCCCCCTATTCTCTGGTGCAGGGTGTTGGCTTCGCCAGCTTCAACCTGGTGGTGGGTCTCCTTGACGGCGTAGTAGCCCGAATTGGCCTGAGCCTGCTGCTGGGCCACTTCATGGGACTTCCCGGCTTCTGGCTGGGCAATGGTCTGGCAGGCTTTGTCACCACCATTCCCATGACCATCTACTACCTGTCCGGCAAGTGGAAAAACCGACAACTGGTCACAGAATAAGCCTCCTTGCGTGTGCTGGAAACCATTGTTTTCAGCACACGCATTCTTTGTAGATATACACAATTTCCGACACAAAAACTGTAAAAACCTTGGATTGCAGTATATTTTATATCATGTTATAATCTTGTTCGGAAAAAATGGAATGTTTTCATATCTTAATAAGGAGTATTTGAACGATCTATGGAAAAAACTATGATGAAAGACCTGACCCAGGGCAGCGTGGCCAAGGAGCTGCTCCGGTTCTCCTTCCCCTTTATGCTATCCAACGCCCTTCAGACCGTATACAATCTGGTAGATATGGTCATTGTGGGCCAGTATGTAGGCTCCTCCGGCCTTACCGCCGTATCCATCGGTGGCCAGATCACCTGGCTGCTTTGCTGTCTCGCCATCGGCTATTCCTCCGGCGGACAGATTTTTATTTCCCAGCTGGTGGGCGCAAAGGATCACCAGGGAGTAAAGCGCACCATTGGTACCACCTTTACCGTAATCAGCATTTTTGCCGTTCTCTTCACCATTTTGGGCATCGCCTTCCATGAACCTCTGCTGAACCTGCTGAACACCCCCGCCGAGGCCATGGATCAGGCCAGGGATTATGTGGTGATCTGCTCTGCCGGTATGTTCTTTGTCTATGGCTATAATACCGTTTCTGCCGTTCTCCGGGGTATGGGCGATTCCACCCGTCCCTTTGTTTTCATTGCCATCGCCGCAGTGCTCAATGTCTTCCTGGACATTCTGTTCGTCGGCCCCATGAACATGGGCGCTGGCGGTGCCGCTCTGGCCACCTCCATTTCTCAGGCAGTCTCCTTTATTATTGCCATGATTTATCTCTACACCCACAAAGAGAGCTTCGGCTTTGACTTTAAGCTCCAGAGCTTTAAAATCGACAAAAAGACCTTTGCCGCCCTGTCCAAGCTGGGCCTGCCGCTTACCGTCCAGACCTCTGCCATCAACATCTCCATGCTGTTTGTATCCGCTGGCATCAACACCTATGGTCTTGTTTACGCCTCCGTCTACGGCATCGGCAGCAAGCTCCACTCCCTCATGTTTATCATTACCAACTCCATTTCCACCGCCTCCTCCACCATGTTCGGTCAGAACCTGGGGGCAAACAAATACGACCGGGTTAAGAAGATTTTCTGGTACGGCAACCTCTACTGCATCGTATTCTTTATTTTCGTAGCCATTGCCTGCCTGGGCTTCCCGGAGACCATCTTCCGCATGTTTACCCAGGACGCAGATGTTATCGCCCAGGCCCCCCACTACATGATTACCATGGTGGTCATGTTCTCCGGCTTCGCCACCATGACCGCTGGCGTAGCCCTTATCAATGGCATCGGCAACGGCTCCCTGAGCCTGATTACCGCCCTTTTGGACGGCGTAATCGTCCGGATCGGCCTGTGCGTTCTTTTGGCTGGCCCCTGTAATATGGGTGTTTGGGGCTACTTCTGGGGCAACGCCCTGGCGGGATATGTCAGCACCATCATCGGCGACTTCTATTATTTCACCGGCGCCTGGAAGCGTCGCAAGCTGATGGTGGGGCACAACTAAGGATAGAAGGGATTTGTTTTGAACCACATCTCAGCACTGCTTCGAAAATATAAGGGTCCTCTGGCCTATCTCATCTTCGGTGTCATCACCACCGCAGTCAACCTGATCGCCTACTACCTTCTCTACGAGACGGTGGGCCTGGCCAATACCCCCAGCGTGGTCATCGCCTGGATTCTGGCTGTGGCAGCGGCCTTTCTCACCAATAAGCCCTTTGTATTTGAGAGCCACGATTGGTCTCCCCATGTGTTGCTGCCGGAGATCGGGGGATTTCTCAGCTGCCGTGCCGGAACCGGCCTGATGGAGCTTGTGTTTATGCACATTACTGTAGACATCATGCAGCTGGAAGGAATGCTTATGAAGCTTCTTATCAATATTCTGGTCATCATCCTGAACTATGTGGGCAGCAAGCTGCTGGTATTCCGAAAAAAGTAAAGAAAAAGAGCCTCTTTGCCGAAACCAATCGGTCAAAGAGGCCCTTTCCTTATTTTAATATTCTAACCTTGCGGCCTTCTACCTGAAGCCGCCCCTGACAGAACAGGCTCACCGCCTGGGGCAGAATCACCCACTCGGCCTGCTCCATAATCCGTCTTTGCAGGGTTTCCGGGGTATCGTCATCCTCTACCGCAACCGCCTTTTGCAGCACAATGGGGCCTCCATCGCACTCCTCAGACACGAAATGAACCGTAGCACCGGATACCTTCACCCCATATTCCAGGGCCTTCTCGTGAACGTGAAGCCCGTAGTAACCATTTCCGCAGAAGGAAGGAATCAGGGCCGGATGTACATTCAAAATAGCGTTGGGATAGGCCTCCACCATCTCTTCCGTGATGATGGTCATAAAGCCTGCCAGCACCACCAGGTCGATTTCCAGTGCCAGAAGCTTCTCCACCAGGGCCACCGTCATCTCTCGGGAGGAAGCAAAATCCTTACGTGCCACCACGTAGCCGGGAATCCCCGCTTTTTCGGCCCGCTCCAGGGCAAACACTCCGGGCTTAGAGGCAATCACTGCCGCAATCTCACCGTTTACGATCTCCCCCCGATGCTGGGCATCAATAAGGGCCTGGAGATTGGTGCCGCCACCGGACACCAGCACAGCAATTTTTACCATAATTCTACCCCTTTCTCCCCGGAGACACATTTACCAATGATATAGGGCCGTTCACCGCATCGAATCAGGGTCTCCATCACAGCGGCCGCATCCTCTTTCGCCACCGCCATCACAAGGCCCACGCCCATATTAAAGGTGTTGTACATATCCCGGTCAGGAATATTCCCCTGCTCCTGGATCATGGTGAAAATGGGCGGCACCGGAATGGAGGAAATGTTGATTTCTGCACAGATATCCTCCGGCAGCATTCTGGGCACATTCTCGTAGAGGCCGCCACCGGTAATATGGCTCATAGCCTTAACTCGCAGGCCGGACTCCAGCAGACATTTCACAGGCCGGACATAGATTCGGGTGGGCCGCAGCAACTCCGTTCCCAGGGAACATCCCAGCTCCGGCACATTGGAACGGAGATCTGCGTGTTCCACATCCAGCACCTGCCGCACCAGAGAAAAGCCATTGGAATGGAGGCCGTTGGAGGCAAGCCCAATGAGCACATCCCCCTCTACAATATCATGGCCGTCCAAGATTCGCTCCCTGTCCACCATACCCACAGAGAAGCCGGCCAGATCGTACTCCTCCTCCGGGTAGAAGCCGGGCATTTCTGCCGTCTCACCGCCGATCAGGGCGCAGCCCGCCTGCCGACATCCCTCTGCAATACCAGAAACGATCTGCTCGATCCGTGCAGGTACATTCTTGCCGCAGGCCACATAGTCCAGGAAGAACATGGGGATGGCGCCGGAACAAATAATATCATTGACACACATGGCCACACAGTCGATGCCCACTGTGTCATGCTTATCCATCAAAAATGCAATTTTCAGCTTTGTGCCCACGCCGTCGGTGCCGGATACCAGTACCGGCTCCTTCATGCCAGATGTATTCGGGGCAAACAGGCCGCCAAAGCCCCCCAGGCCCCCCATAACCCCTGGAATATCTGTACTTTCCACCAGCGGGCGGATCCTGTTTACGGCCTCGTATCCTGCGGTCACATCCACCCCGGAGGCGGCGTAGGAATCACTCTTGCTAATGCTCATGGTTCATATCTCTCCTGTATCGGTTCTTAAAGGCTCTGAAGCTCCAGCTGGAGCTTTTCATCCTTCTTCATTACGCTTCTCTCCATCTGCATTTTGTACTCCCGCAGCTTCTCCTGAAGCTCCGGCTCGGAAAGGGACAGCATCTGAACTGCCAGAAGTCCGGCGTTGTCCGCAGCGCCTACGCCCACAGTGGCAACGGGAATACCGGTGGGCATCTGAACGATGGACAGCAGACTGTCCAGTCCATCGCAGAAGGAGGACTTAATGGGCAGACCAATCACAGGCAGGATGGTCTGGGCCGCCAGAACGCCCCCCAGATGAGCTGCCTTACCGGCAGCAGCAATAATCACACCAAAGCCCTTTTCCTCAGCGGTGCGGGCAAATTCCTCCGCAGCAGCGGGGGTACGGTGGGCAGACATGACCCGTGCTTCGTAGGGAACCCCAAACTTTTTGAGCTGCTCAATGGCTCCCTTTACCACAGGAAAATCGCTGTCAGAGCCCATAATAACGGCTACTTTTTTCATATTCAAAACCTCCTGGCAAATGAAAACACAGGTCAAAACCGCCTGTGTCCGATCCGATTACATATCCCTGGAGGGGGCAGCAGCCACCTTGCACATCACTACGGATTTCAGCACACCGCTCCCCCGCTTTCCGTAATTTGATGGGTTCATTTTAGCCTATTTTCCTTGTTTTTGCAAGGGTTCCAGCAGCACAGGAGCAATTTTTGTAGCCCTGCACAGGGAAACCGAAATCCGGGAAAAAAAGTTGTTAAAAATGGGGAAAGAGCGTCAGGTTCCCATAGCAAAGACGGAACGCCCGGGGGCGTTCCGTCTGAAAAACAATGGGACATTTTTACCACAGCATCAGCCGTTTTGCGTCCTCCCGGAGCTGAGGCCGGAAATCCGGATGGGCCACGGCAATGAGATTCTCCACCCGCTGCCGGATGCTCCGGCCCCGGAGGGGTGCAATGCCGTATTCCGTCACCACATAGTCCAGCTGGTTCCGGCCCAGAGTCACCACACTGCCCAGCTCCAGCTGTGCGGTGATGGTGGAGATGGTACCCCCTTTTTTCGTGGAGGCAGTGGCGATAATATTCCGTCCGTTTTTGGAGTGGGCCGCACCGATGGCCATATCTGCCTGGCCGCCGGAGCCGGAATACTGCCGGGAACCGATGGTCTCGGAGCAGACCTGACCGGTAAGGTCTACCCCCAGGCAGGCATTGATGGACACAAAGTTGTCGTTCATAGAGACAATCTGAGGATCGTTGACCGTTTCGCCCCGAAGCATCCGGACGCAGGGGCTTTCGTCCAGCATATCATAGAGCCGCTGGGTGCCGTAGGCAAAGGTGC
>CAZFXB010000105.1:0-7535 GCA_964522835.1 uncultured Oscillospiraceae bacterium | reverse complement strand
AGCTTCGCTGACAGCTCCCTTTACACAAGGGAGCCTCTGGCTGGTGCTAATTTGGTGATTTGTACGCAGTCCTTAAAACGCACACGTCATTGCGAAACCAGTGACCGACGTCACTGGTTGTGGCAATCCGTAATCCCCTTGGTACACGGTCATTAAAACCCGACTTTTACCAGCAGGCGATTGATAATCGTCCCTACCGGAAAATACGGAAGTTTGTACGAATTTGCCGGAAATTGACTGTAATTGTGACCTCATTCTGCCGGGCATGACAAGTCATGCCCCTACGCAAAAAGTACAAAAGCGATGGGCATCTGACGGGCGGAAAAGCATCAAGGTGTATTTGGTTGTTCAGGGGTAAGTGGAATGATTCCGTGCTGTGATTCGAATATTGCCACTTGATTTCGAATCAAGACCTGAACCTGCTTGTTTAAGGAACGACCTTCGTAGGTGGCGATAATACGAAATTTATTGAGCAGCTCCTGATCCAGGCGGATTGAAACATATTTTGTTGCCATAAGGAAACTCCTAAAATAATGTTGATATCCAAATGGATATCACACGGCCATTATAACATCAATTTATAGTATTGTCTATATATCATTTTGGATATCGGAGTGATTAAATGGCTTACTACAAACGACTGCGGGATATGCGGGAGGATCACGACATGACCCAGCGCAGTGTAGCGGAATACCTTGGAATGCCCCAGTCTCAATACTGCCGTTACGAGCAGGGAATCCGGGACATCCCCACAGAAAAGCTGATCGAATTGGCTGACCTGTACCACACGTCAACAGATTACCTCCTGGGGCGAACCAACAATTCATCCCCAATTCCGGAGAAAAAACGATAAAACAGCAGCCGTTCCGGTTCCGGAACGGCTGCTCATCATTTACATATCCTCCACCTGGAGCCGTTCGGTGCCGTGGCACTCGAATTCCTCCATATAGTCCTCCATACGGCTCATCAGTTCGTCGTAATTATTCTGGGAGATGGGCACATAGTCCATATCCCGGCGGGCCAGTTCCTCGGCCAGAATGTCGAAGAAAATGGCATCCTCATAGTCCATAATAGCTTCGTGGATGCCGCCCTCCACATAGGCACGGGAGGGAATGATCTGGCCGTTCCAGCGATCCACCAGAGAAGGCATTCCGGTTTCCTGGCAGTGAGAAAATATTTTGCTTTCCACCTGGTCATAGTCGGTGAAGCGGTCGTTTCCACGGGTGGAGTTCAGGACCCAGTTTCCGATATAGACCATGTCCAGAAGTCTGCGGTATTCTTTTTTCGTCAGTTCAATGTTCATACTGAGCCCTCCTTTGTATTCATTATACGCCGTTTCGCAGAGAATTTCCACTGGTTTGGGATGTTTTTTCGGGAAATTCAAATTGGGGCTTGTTTTACAGCTCATTTTATCATAATATATATGGATAGACAAGATAAAATGAGGTGCTTTTATGACGAATCTTCTGGTTCTGTTCGGGGGCGTATCCCCAGAGCATGAGGTTTCCCTTCGCTCCGCAGAATTCATTCTGAATCATATTGACCGTGAAAAATATAAGGTCTACCCGGTTGGTATTACCAAGGAGGGGGCCTGGAAATACTATCCTCGTTCCGATTTTTCCCTGCTGCCCCAGAACACCTGGCAGCAGGCCCAGGGGGTCTGTGATGCAGTGCTGTCCCCCGCCCGGGGCCAGGGGCTGCTGCTCCTTCGGGAGGAGGGGATGGAGATTGTACCCATTGACTGCTGTTTCCCGGTGCTCCACGGAGAAAACGGGGAGGACGGCTCCATTCAGGGTCTGATGCAGGTGGCAAACATCCCCTGTGTTGGCCCCGGGGTAGCGGCTTCTGCGGCCAGCATGGACAAAACCATGACCAAGCTTACCGTGGGTGAGACAGATGTACGGCAGGCATCCTGGTATCTGGCTCGCCGGGAGAGCATTGAAAAACGGCTGGAGGCGCTGGTTTCTGACATTGAAGCCGGAGGAGAATACCCCCTCTTTGTAAAGCCTGCGGGCACCGGGTCCTCGGTAGGTGTCAGCAAGGTGAAAAACCGGGAGGAGTTGAAAACAGCCCTCCAGAATGCGGCCAAATACGACAGCAAGGTGCTGGTAGAGGAGTTTATCTCCGGCCACGAGGTGGAGGTTGCCGTTCTGGGCAACGCTGACCCCATTGCCTCTGTGGTGGGCGAGGTCATTGCCGGGGCTGAGTTTTATGACTACGAGGCCAAGTACATCTCCACCCAGTCCCGCACGGAGATCCCTGCCAATATCCCGGAGGAAGCGGCCCAGCGGCTCCGGCAGGCAGCCATTACCGTATATAAGGCACTGGGCTGTAAGGGCCTGAGCCGGGTGGACTTCTTCCTGACCTACGAGGGGAATGAAGTGGTGTTCAACGAGATCAATACCCTGCCCGGCTTTACATCCATCTCTATGTATCCCAAGCTGTTTGAGGCCTACGGCATCCCCAACAACGTGCTGATCGATGAACTGATCCGGCTGGCAATGGAGGCTTAACTATGGATACAAGACCCATTGGTGTCTTCGACTCCGGTCTGGGTGGATTGACGGCGGTGCGTCAGCTGCTGGAGCAGCTTCCCGGTGAGGACATCATTTATTTTGGGGACACAAGCCGTGTACCCTATGGAAACCGTTCCAGCGAGACACTGATGAAATATACCCGGCAGGACATCAATTTCCTGATGCAGTTTGATATTAAAGCGGTGGTCATTGCCTGCAATACGGCTGATACCGTGGCAGGGGAGCGGGTGCAGCGGGAGTATGACATTCCCATCTGTGGAGCCCTGCGGCCCACAGCCAAGCGGGCTGCACAGGTGACAAAGAACAATAAAATCGGTGTCATTGGCACCAATGCCACCGTCCGGGCCCGGGCATACAACGGCATCATCTGGGAGGAGAACCCCAGAATTCAGATTAAAAGTGTGGCCTGCCCCCTGTTGGTGCCCTTTGTAGAGGATCATCGGTATCAAAAGGGAGACCGGGCCCTGGAGCTGGTGCTGGAGGAATACCTCCAGCCGCTGAAAGAATGGGGCTGCGACACTCTGATTTTGGGCTGCACCCATTATCCGCTGCTGTGGGATCTGATTGCGGAGATCATGGGCCCGGATGTGACCCTGATTAACTCCGGTCAGGAGGCAGCCCGACAGCTGGCCGAGACCCTGCGGCGGGCAGATATGCTCTCCGGCAAGCAGGAAAAAGGCACCTGTCGTTACTATGTCAGCGATTCCACAAATGGATTTGAAGAAATGGCCTCCATGTTCCTTCAGCAGGATGTGGGAGAGCTGGTGGAACAAATAGATATTGAAAGGTATTAAGGCATGACTGAATCTGTTATTATTTCTGTGGACAGTACCCAGAAATTCATCGGTGAGGAGAAGCAGAGCATCCGGATCGTCACCGACGGAACCATGAAAATGGACGGGGACACCACGTATATATCCTATGAAGAATCTGAGATTTCAGGTATGGAGGGAACTACCACCACCTTCGAGGTGAAGGATAACCATGTGGTGCTTCGCCGCAGCGGTGCGGTGGAGTCGGAGATGGTGTTTGAGAAGGGAAAGAAGGATATTTCCCTCTATAACGTGGGCTTTGGAGCCATGACCATCGGTGTTCAGGCCCGGCGACTGAAAAATGAGCTGGGCCCCCAGGGGGGACGGCTGGAGATCTCCTACGGCATCGAGATCGGAGAGCAGGTAAAGGGCCTGAACTCCTTCATTGTGAATGTGCGTCCCGCCGATCAGCGGGAGCTGCCCCAGTAAAAACGGAAGCTGGCTCAGATGTGTGTCTGGGCCAGTTTTTTTGTATGGGTACACTGGGCCCGCAGGTGTAAAGGAGCCACCTCGGCTTCATATATGCTGGGCAAAGAGCTCCCTCCCTCCGTGTTCTTAGTTTGTTCCAATTTCGGTACAAAATGCTTGAGATTATTCTATCGGAAGGATACAATATTCTTGCTCTGATATCGGAGCAAACGGAAATTACAGAAATCTTGTAAACAGGGCGGCAGAGAAAAAGCCCACAAAATCTGCAAACAGGGCAGCCGGAATGGTATACCTGGAGTTCTTGATTCCGGCGGCACCGAAGTAAACGGAGATGGTATAAAAGGTGGTTTCTGTGGAGCCAAGCATCACAGCGGCGGTTCTCCCGATGGTGGAATCTACGCCGTAATGGGCCATAAGCTCTGCGCCCACTGCCAGAGCACCGCTGCCGCTGAAGGGGCGTACCAGCATCAAAGGCAGTGTTTCCGGCGGAATCCCCAGGAACCGGCAAGCGGGGGACAGAAGGAGCGACAGCGTGTCCATGGCACCGCTGGCCCGAAACATTTCAATGGCAGTCAGCAGAATGACCAGGGAGGGGACAATGGTTTTCAGCAGCTTTAGCCCCTCCAGGGCACCGTCGGTCAGGGCTATGTACACATTCTCCTTTTTCCTCAGTCCCACCAGGCCGCATATCGCCAGAATCCCCGGTACAAGATAGTCAGTCATGGCCATGCTCCAACAGGTGGCAGGCCAAAAGGCCAGCAGAGATAGAAACCAGACTGGTGAGAAGCACCGCCGGGAGAATATCCAGGGGCGTTTTGCAGCCAAGCCCTGCCCGCAGGGCGGCTACGGTGGTGGGGAGCAGCTGGATAGAGGCGGTATTCATCACAATCAGCCTGCATTGCTCTTTTGTGGCCCGCCCGGAGCCGTCGCCCATGGCTTGACAGGCCCTGATCCCCATGGGGGTGGCGGCGTTGCCCAGACCCAGCAGATTGGCAGTCACGTTGAAGGAAAGGGCAGAAAAGCCGTCCTTTTTTGCACGGAGCTGGGGGAAAAGCTTGCCCAGAATGGGGGAAAGTAGTCTGCCCAGCTTTTCCCGAAGACCGGTTCGCCCCATCAGCTCCCCAACGCCGCACCATAGACACAGAGGCCCGGCCAGAGAAATGCCCACGGTGATGGCGCTGGCAGCACCGGACATGGCGGCGCCGGATAAGCTGGAGGCAGTTCCGTCGGCCCATCCAAAGAGGAGTGAGACAAGAACCAGTGCTGTCCAGAGATATGAGAGCATAGAGATCCTCCTTTGTTATAAAAGTGTTTTGTAGTTTTGGAAAACTATGGACAAGTGGTTTGGGGAAAAAACAAAAAATGAGAAATAATTTGTAGAAATCATTGACAAAATAACATTTAGTTCCTATAATAGACAATAGAGCAATTTGGCTCATGGTTATGGAAAAGGAGACATATAATTATGAAATCTACTGGTATTGTCAGAAAAGTTGACGAGCTGGGCCGTATCGTCCTGCCCATCGAGCTGCGCCGTACTCTGGAGATCGCAGAGCGTGATTCTTTGGAAATCTATGTGGAAGGCTCCACAATTATTCTGAAGAAGTACGAGCCTGCCTGTATCTTCTGCAGCGATGCTAAGGATGTTGTGAACTACAAGGGCCGCAACATTTGCAGAAAGTGCCTGGAAGAGATGAAGAACATCTAAGAACAACAAAAACTGCCCACAGGTTAGCCTGTGGGCAGTTTTTTCGCAATTTATGTGGTTCGGAGCCGGTGAAACATGGTACGAACCTCAACCGGCCGGCAGAACCAGGTTCAATTACATAGAATCCCCGGCGAATCCGCAGAAGCCATGGCTCGCCCTTGGGGGAGAGCTGTCAGCGGGAGCTGACTGAGAGGTGCCCCTGGCTATCACTTTCCGTCCAGGCTTTCCCGTATTGCGACACGGTACCCACCTCATCCGGCCGCCAGCGGCGGCCACCTTCTCCTCAAGGAGAAGGCTTTTGGTGCTCCCGCACCGGTGCATAACAGGATGTGTTTTTTAGATATGGGTAAATGTTCCTTTTTTCATTACTCTGCCTGTAAAGCGGCATCGTATAGGGTGTTTTTGGGAAGACCACAGTCCCGGCTGACCTGTTTGACTGCGTCCTTCAGGGAAAGTCCCTCCTGGCGAAGCTTCAGTACCTGAGCAACACAGGTGTCAAGGTCGGGCTTTTCGTCGGTCTCCTCCGGAGCGCCCTGAATGATAAGAACATATTCCCCACGGGGTTCATTCTCCTCATAGTAGGCCCGGGCTTCCTGAAAGGTCATTCGCAGTGCCTCCTCGTGGAGCTTGGTCAGCTCCCGGCACAGGGTTACAGGTCGATCAGAACCAAAGGCTTTTTCCATATCAGCCAGGGTAGCGTTCAGCTTGTGGGGGGCTTCGTAGAAAATCATGGTGCGGTGTTCCTTTTTCAGGCCCTCCAAATGCTCCCGACGGGAACGCTTGTTAATGGAGAGAAAGCCTTCGAAGGTGAATCGACCGGTGGGCAGACCGGAGATGGCCAGTGCAGTGATGGCGGCACAGGGGCCGGGAATGGCGGTGACAGTGACGCCGTTCTGGGCGCACAGCCGCACCAGATCCTCACCGGGATCCGAAATGGCAGGCGTGCCTGCATCTGTGACCAGGGCACAGGTTTCGCCGTTTTGCATCCGCTCCAGAATCTGCGGGCCGCTCTTTAGCTTGTTGTTTTCGTGGTAGCTTACCAGCTGCTTTTTAATGCCCAGGTGATTGAGCAGCTTGATGCTGACCCGGGTATCCTCGGCGGCAATAAAATCTGCCTCTTTCAGGGCATCTGCGGCCCGGGGGGAGATGTCGCCCAGATTTCCGATGGGGGTGGGGACAAGGATCAAAGAGCCGTACATGGAGTTGCTCCTTTCTTGGTTCAGAGTGTGGTTCTGCGATATATTTTCATGAGCTCCGGGCTCTCGTTGCCCTGTTCATCCCGGAGATATAGATCTTTTTCCCAGATCATTCCCGGATTTCCGCCTCTTCGGGCCTCCAGCAGAATGAGATTCACCGGGGTGGCAGTGGTGTGGTGTACCGGGCGGAGCCGCTTGGGTTCAAATCCGGCCTTTCGAAGGGCGAGGATCAGATCACAGAGCCGATCCGGGCGAAATACCAGGCAAAATCTGCCGCCCCAGCGGGTGGCCCAGGCGGCGGCCTGACAAAGGTCATCCAGGGTGCAGGTGCCGTCGCCCCGGGCATTTTTCAGCCCAGCGGCTGCCTCTGGGCCTGTGCCGGAGCCAAAGTAGGGCGGGTTGGACACGGTAAGGTCGAATTGTCCGGTTGGAATCAGGGTGCGGTGCTGCCGAAGGTCGCCGGGAATGAGCCGGATTCGGTCGGAAAGATCATTTTCGTCAAAGTTTTTCTGGGCCAGCTGACAGGCGTCTTCGCTGAGTTCTACTGCGGTGGCGGTAAGCCGGGGGCGTTCGTGGAGCAGTAAAATGGGCAGGATCCCTGTGCCGGTGCCTAGATCCAGGATTCGGTCCTTGGGGCCGGGCTGGGTAAAGGCGGCAAGCAATACGGAGTCGGTACCCATGGGAAACACCCCGGGGGCATGATTTAAAATGGGGCCACCGTCCCAAAGGGTCTGGGGCATAGGGCCTCCTTTCTAGCGTAGAGCGTATATAAGACAGTTCAAATGGGTGCCACGGTTCGTGACACCCATTCGAGTTACGTACACATTAGCCCTCGGCAATGGCCTCAACGGGA
>CAZFXB010000104.1:0-7607 GCA_964522835.1 uncultured Oscillospiraceae bacterium | reverse complement strand
CTGGCGAGAAGAACGTGGAAGGCCCCATTGAGCTGACCTTCGACGCTACCGAGATTAAGGCTCCCGCTGCCGATGCCGGTCAGCCCAGAGTTACCGCTGGTAACGCCTCCGGCGTTAACGACGGTGCTGCTGCCATCGTTCTGGCTTCTGGTGAGGCTGTTGAGAAGTACGGCCTGAAGCCCATGGCTAAGCTGATCGCTTGGGGCCAGGGCGGCGTTGATCCCAAGATCATGGGTACCGGCCCCATCCCCGCTACCCGTAACGCCCTCGCTAAGGCTGACCTGACCATCGACGACATCGACCTGATCGAGGCCAACGAGGCTTTCGCTGCTCAGTCCATCGCTGTTGCTCGTGAGCTCCACTTCGACATGGACAAGGTCAATGTCAACGGCGGCGCTATCTCCATCGGTCACCCCGTTGGTGCTTCCGGTGCCCGTATCATCGTTACCCTGCTCCACGAGATGCAGAAGCGTCCCGAGGCCAAGAAGGGCCTGGCTACTCTCTGCATCGGCGGCGGCATGGGCGTTGCTACCATCTTCGAGAAGTGCTAATTTCATAAACCCTAAAGGAGGCGGGATTTCCCGTCTCCTTTTTTGATATGAGGTTGATATTATGTAAACCTGTGCGGACATGAGTGCATAAATTGTAGCACAACGCAAAAAGTGAACCGTCCAATAGGCAAAGTGTCGTGGTAGAATAACCACGTAATCCTTTGTACTGGGCAAGGGATAGAAAGGAGAGTCGATACTATGAAAAAATGGCTTGCAATGCTGCTGGCTCTGGCTATGGTCTTTGCGCTGGCAGCCTGCGGCGAAACCGCCTCTGTAGAAGAGTCTGTGGCGGGATCTTCTGCCTCTGTGGCAGAGGCACCCACTCCCGAGGTGGCCGAACCTCCTGTGGAGGAGCCTTCCGCTGTGGAAGAGGCATCCCTGGAGGACAGCACTCTGGAAGCAGAGGAGCCTGAAGAAGCGCCGGATGGCCCCACCATTGAAAGCGTGACCTACACCGACAACTATATTGCCACCCTGGCAACTGAGGATGACAGCATCAACAGCCCCTCCGCATCCTCTAATATTGCCTCTGTGACCCTGTCCGATGGCACCACCGTTACCGCCAAGGACGGCGGCGTACTGACCCTGGTGGTAAACGGCAACCAGCATGACATTCTCGACTATCTGGAGAAGGGCACTGTGCTGGGCGAGGGAACCTATTCCTTCGAGACCACCGCCGGTACCGATGTGTACGCCGAAATGGGCAAGTTTATGAACATGGCTGGGCAGACTGCTCAGTATACTTACCGCTCTGCCCTCCGGGTGGACGAAACCGGCATCGTAGAGAATGAGACCATTCCTGCTCTGCTGGGCCATGTGGATGCCTACAGCGCAACTGCCCTTCGTGGCGGCGTCCTCAATTCCTATGGCCCCTTCTTTAACGGGATTATTGTAGATTCTGCCCCCTATGATATCGGTCATGTGACCATCACCGGCGAGGGCGACGGCGCCAACGACTTCCAGGGCTCCGGCGCTATGGTGCTGGCCAAGGGTACCGCTGATGTGACCCTGCACAACTCTGCTGTGCTCACCAAGGGCGTAATTCGTACCGCTGCTGCTGTCAAGGATTCCGGCATTCTGCGGATTATGAACTCCGTCATCTACACCGAAGAGACCCCCGATACCCAGGAGGAGTATGACGCACTGGTTGTTCCCATGATGAAGCGTACTCCCTTTGCGCTGGGTCTGGAGGGCACTGTCCGTGCCACCAACGTGCTGGGCGCAGGTCAGGGCATCTACTCCAACTCCCTGATCGTATCCTCCGGCTGGGGCGTTCTGTCCACCGACTCCGGTAACGGCTATGACCGCACCGGAACCTATGCACTGGATGTAAGCAACACTGTGGCCGGTACCGGCACTGTAGAGGTGGCCAAGGATGGCGTTGACTACTACGCTACCCGCACCGTGGACGGTGTAACCTACGGCTATATTCCCGGCGGCTCCGGCTACGTGGCATACGCCGACTCCGGCGTGTGGGATCGTTTTGACAACGTAGACTTCTACGCTGGCAACGAGGTGCAGATCATGGCTTCCTCCACCTCCTCCGCATTCTATACCAACTCCAAGCTGACCTCTGAGCACATTGGCGTTATGACCCAGCAGAATGCAGGCGGCACCATCTCCATTGCCGACTCCACTCTGAACGTGGGCGAGACCGGTGTACAGGTCAAGTCCGGTGCAGCCAACAACGGCTACACCAACGTGGTGCTGGACAACACCGAGGTAAACTTCACAGCTGACTCCAAGTGGGGCGGCACCCTGGTAGAGCTGGTAGAGTCTGACGACGCAGGCAACCCGGGCAACACCTCCTTCACCGTCAATGACACCGGCGATGAGGCTACCCTGGAGACTGCCACCGCTGTGGTGGACGACTCCAATGCTACTCTGAAGAACGGCACCTACACCGGCAACATCTGGAACAACATCTACAACAAGTTCCAGAACCTGAATGTGACCCTGGACAACGCAGATCTGACCGGTACCATTTCCTCCTCCTATGGCTATCACCTGAATGATGACGGCACCCGGATGGAGAACGGCACCGAGCTGAACTGTGACACCACCGGCAATTACCTGACCTCCGGTGTCAGCGATTACCACAAGATCGGTGCACAGTACAACGTGGCCAACCAGCAGATCAACAACCCTGTAAACGTTACCGTTCAGAACGGCTCCACCTGGAATGTTGTTCTGGCTGACGGCACCTGCGGCGAGGCCGATGCCTGCTACATTGGCTCTCTCATCGTAGATGAGACCTCCTCTGTGACTGCCGAAGAGGCTGTGACCATCCATGTCTACGGCGAAGTGGACATTCAGGGTGAGCTTGGCGACAACATCACCATCGTAGAAGAGGACTACACCGCTCCCAACTGTGCAACCAACACCCTGACTGCAGTGGATATGGCCGATCCCCGGCACACTGCCACCTTCGTGTTCGTGGATGAGAACGGGTCTCCTGCCATGGGCGCTGCCACCTTCGGCGCTTATAAGGCATTTGCCACCAGCTATTTCACGCTTAGCTTCAGCGGCTATGAGATGGTATCCATGGATGTGACCGAGGGTACTGCAACCATTACCCCGGTAACCGCAGATGATCCGGACGGCTACTATGGCGAATATGACTACAACATCGCCATGGACACCGACTGCACCGTTACCGTAGTGGTAAAAGCAGCTGCCATGGGTATGATGGGCGGCATGGGTGGCCCCGGTATGCCCTAAGTCCTGAAAAGAAATCCCAATAGAAAAGGGCCGATTTTGCGAAGCGTTTCGCAAAATCGGCCCCTTTTTCTATTCAGTTGGAACCGGAAATCACATCCTGCACATTCCAGCTCACATCATAGGCTTCGTTATCCAGATAGGAGATGGCCTCCTCCCGATCACGTCGGAAAAACTGGGCGGTCTGTTCCAGAAAGTAAAGTGCGGAATCTGTCAGACGGATGCCGGGACGGCGCACCACGCCCATGTCCGAGGAGGGAACCGGTTCCCGGAATTGTACCACAGAAATGGGCAGGCTGGGGTTTGTCCGCTTAAATTTATAGTAATTGGGCAGAGGCGAAATAGAGATGCCCCGGCCGGCCCCTACCAGGGCGGCCTCCAGCTGGGTGTTGTCACATTCGTAGGTGATCTGTGGGATGAAGCCGCAGCTTTTTCCCAGCTCCTCCAGAAATTCGCTGTCATCCCGGCAGTAGTTGCAGATCAATGGCTCACCGGCCAAAAGCCCCGCATCAATGACCTTCATTTGGGCAAAGGGATGATTTTCGTGTACCAGCACCACCCGCTGGCTGGACAGCATGGGGATATATTCGAGGATATGGCCCTTGGGATGACCAAAGTAAAACCCAAAGTCCGCATCATCAGACATGACCCGGTCGTAGACATCCTGGTTGGAGCAGGTGATCTGCTTGATCCGGACGGGCCGATTGGGGTCGTATTGGCTCAAAACCTCGTTGATAAAGTCAACCTGGGTGCTGACCACCCGGAGCCGAAGGCCCTGCGCCTGCGTTTCTGCCTGAACCGCTTTTACGCCGGTATTCAGCTCGTTTAACGCCCGCTGGGTGTGCTCCAGGAACAGCTGACCGCTGGGGGTCAGAGAGATTTTACCCCGCCGCCGATCAAAAAGCTTTACCCCCAAGTCGTCCTCCAGACGGGAGAGAGATGTGGATAGATTGGGCTGGCTGACAAACAGGGCCTTTGCGGCCTTGGTCAGATTTTCATATTGGGCAATGGTGCAAAAATATTGTAGCTGAAGCAGATCCATAGTGCCACTCCTTCCTGATCTCCATTATAATTCCTGATTTCCCGGTTGTCAAAGAAAAGGTATAACCTATATATTATAATGACTTCGGGAATCGGAATTTGCCTTTTTACCGGGATGTGGTATGATATATACAAAGGCAGGACGGCAGGCCGTCCCCAAGGAGGAATTTCAATGAAACTCAATGCATATCCCCATGTATTTCAGCCCATTACCATCCGGGGGCTGACCCTGAAAAACCGACTGGAGTATTCCCCCACGGTGGTGCTCAAATGTAATGCCGACGGCACCATGAGCCAGGAAATGCTGGACTTTATGGAGTGGCAGGCCCGGACGGGGGCAGGCTGGGTCACGGTAGGCGATACCCCGGTGACCCATGACAACACATCCCATTGGCTCTGTGAGATGAATGTGTGCGATGACGACTGTATCCACGGCATGAATGCCCTGGTGGAGCAATGTCGAAAGAATGGTGCGGAGCTCAGTGCCGAGCTGGCCTATGCAGGCCGGGGCAACCGGGCCCCCAAGGACGGCACCCCCACAGCGGTTGTTTCCGCAGAACGGCCCCTGTCCCCCGAGGACAACGTTAGAACCATGACCCGGGAGGATATGGACTATCTGAAGGAGCGGTATGTGGATTGTGCCCTTCGGTGCAAGCACGCAGGCTTCCGGATGGTTATGCTCCACTGTGCCCATAACAACTTTCTGGCCCAGTGGCTGTCTCCGGATTCCAATGTCCGTACCGACGAATACGGCGGCAGCCCTGAAAACCGCCGGAAGTACCCCCTGGAGGTGCTGAAGGCAGTCCGGGAGGCCGTAGGAGAAGATATGGTCATCGAGCTTCGTGTCTCCGCCACGGAAGGCATCCCCGGGGGCCTCGAATTCGAAGAGTCCCTCCAGTTCATGGAGCTGGCCCAGGAGTATGTGGACATTATGCACGTGTCCCAGGGCTCTATTTTCCATCTTTCTGCCCGGTATACCATCCCTACCTACTTCCGGGAGCCCCATAAGCCCCTGAACATTGGCTATTCTGAGATCGTAAAGCAGCGGCTCCATATTCCTGTGGCTGTAGTGGGCATGATTACCACCCTTCAGGAGGCGGAGGATATCATCGCCTCCGGCAAGGCAGATATTGTAGCCATGGCCAAGAGCTTTATGGCCGATGGCGATCTGGTACATAAGTCTCTGGCAGGCCAGGCTGACAAGGTTCGGCCCTGTACCCGCTGCGACCTGTGCGGCAACGCCAACACCTGGGGCACTTCTATGAGCTGCGCCATCAATCCCCGCTGCGGCATTTACGGAGAAATTGAAAAAGTGCCGGAGCAGGATCGGAAGAAGGTTATGGTCATCGGCGGCGGCCCCGCTGGTATGATGGCCGCCCAGACCCTGCAAAAACGGGGCCATCAGGCCACACTTTTTGAAAAGTCTGATCGGCTGGGTGGACTTCTGAACGATGCCGCCCTGGTGCCTTTTAAGCAGCTGATGCGGGAGTATGTGGCATGGGATGTGCGGGAGACTATGGAGTGCGGCGCCAGGGTGGTGCTGAACACCGAGGTGACCGAGGCGATCATTGAGCAGGAAAATCCGGATGCCATCATTGTAGCCACAGGCTCCCAGTATATGACCCCGCCCATTCCCGGCATCGAAGCAGCACTTCCCGTTCGGGATGTGGATGCACACCAGGTGGAGACAGGGAAGAACGTGGTGGTCTGCGGCGGTGGTATCACTGGACTGGAGTGCGCCCTGGCACTGGCGCTGGAAGGAAAGCAGGTTACGGTGGTGGATATGCTGCCCCGGGATCAGTTTGTCGTGGAAATGCCCATCTTCAACAAGGCAGATCTGATGGCGCAGCTGGAGGAGCACGGGGTGAAGCTCTATGGCTCCCAGCGGATTCAGGCCATCGAACAGGGGGTTAGAACTCTGGACGAAAATGGAACGGCCCAGTTCTTCCCGGCAGACTCTGTGGTGAATGCCCTTGGAGTAAAGCCTGACGATGCTCTGGGTAAGGCGCTTATCAAAAAATACGGCAGTGTTGATGTAATGATGGTGGGTGACTGCACCGCCAAGGGCGGCACCTACTACCGGGCCAATCACGAAGCCTATAATGCCGCTATGCGGATTTAAAGAAAGGAAGAAAACTATGTTTACGGAATTTAAGGATAAGGTACTCTTTGTTACAGGTGCTGCCTCTGGTATGGGCCGGGCAGTGGCCGTTCGGTTCGGATCCCTGGGCTGCAAGGTGGCTGTGGCGGCCCGTCGGCCCGATGCGGCTATGGAGACGGTAAAAATGGTGGAGGAGGCAGGTGGCCAGGCCATCTTCGTCCCCTGCGATGTGGCTGATGAGGCATCCGTCAAGCGTGCCATCGATACCACCGTCAGCACGTTTGGTACACTGGATTATGCCTTTAACAACGCAGGCTGCGGCGCAGATGGGGTACACATTCCCTTTGCCCCGCTGACCGAGGTGACCGAGGAGGATTGGCTGAAGGTTATCAGCACCAATCTTACCGGTATGTTCCACTGCCTCAAGTATGAGCTGATCCAGATGGGCAAGCAGGGAGGCGGTGCCATTGTGAATACCTCCTCCATTGGTGGCCTCCACATGGCCCCTGGATTTGGTGCCTATGGCCCCTCCAAGGCCGGTGTGATTGCCATTACCCAGACGGCTGCTACGGAGAATGCCAAGAATGGTATCCGGGTCAATGTAATCTGCCCCGGCCCCACCGACGGAACCAATCTGATGGAAGACAGCAAGGCCTCCGGTGCCCAGGATGTGGAGTTCCTCAAGCAGAACGTGATCCCCATGGGCAAGCTGGGCACCACCGATGATGTGGCAGATGCGGTAGTTTTCCTGTGCTCCAATATGGCGGGCCACATTACCGGCTGTGCCCTGCCGGTCTGCGGCGGTATGCAGATGTAATTGGGGGCAAGACCATGAAATTCCGTTTTGCGCACAACTGCCTCTTTGTCTCTGATTTAGAGCGCTCCCTCAAGTTTTATGGGGAAGCGTTGGGGCTGACCACTGCAAAAATCATGCACCCCAGCGACATGGATGCCACCCTGGTGTTCCTCTCAGATGGCGTATCTGCCCACCAGCTGGAGATCGGCTATGTGCCGGGCCAGGGGCCCTACCAGCTGGGAGACAACCAGTTCCACATTGCCTTTTCTGTAGAAAACATGGAAGAGGCCCACGCCCTCCACGAAAAAATGGGCATCATTTGCCGTGACCCGGAGACGGAGCCGGTCTACTTCATCGCAGACCCGGACGGCTATCAAATCGAGATCATTCCGGCGGAATA
>CAZFXB010000103.1:0-7648 GCA_964522835.1 uncultured Oscillospiraceae bacterium | reverse complement strand
CAGACTGCTTTGAAAGCGAGGAATGAATGATGGATATGTTCAAAAATATGCCCACCCCCACCGCACCCGAGCCGGAGGTTGAGGCAAGAATGGCAAACCTGTCCACTTATACTGCCATCGGTGGGGAGATCACCGATCGGAGAGGGGACAAAAACACCTTCACATCCACCGGAGAGGCTGGCTCCTCTGCCATCTACGCCCGGGACGGAGGCACTGTGTATCTGAAGGATGCAGAGATTCACGGTTGGGGCGAAATGACCCAGGAGGATCTGCGGAATGAGCTGGGCAGTAAGTATGGCTTCTGCGCCGCTGTGCTGTCCAACCAGAAAACCTCCCATGTGACCCTGGTGAACCCCAAGATCGTCTGCCATGAGAGCTCCACTGCCAACGGTGCCTATGCCATCTTCGGCGGTGCTGTGGTCATTGAAGGGGGCACCATCGATACCTGCAACCGGCAGGGCCACGGTGTGGACGCTTCCTACGGCGGCCATGTCTACTGCAACGGCACCAAGATTCACACCGGCGGCATGAATTCCGGTGCGCTGGCTACCGATTTCCAGGGCGGATTTATCACCGTTCGGGATATTGATGCTGTGACGGAGATTGCAGGCTCCCCCGGTATCTACACCGCAGGCAAGTCCATTATCACCGCCTACAACTCCAAGTTTGTCTCCAAGGGCTGTGAGGGCGTTATGGTGGCCCATTCTCTGGGACACACCTATCTCTATGACTGCGAGGTTACCGGCACCGTGGGCCTCAATACCCACAACTCCATGAGCGATGAGTATTCCTACATTCATATGTTCGGCGGCAAGCTGAATTCGACTGAGGGCTCTATCCTCTGTGCCGAGGACGGCAAGGCAGTGATGAATCTTGACCATGTTGCATTCGGGGACATGGCAGACGGCAATATTACCTTTGCCAAGGCTGGCGGCAAGCTGGTGGCAAACCTGTGGGATATGGATGTTACCGGTGATCTCCAGCGGGAAGAGAAGTCCTATCTGGAAGTGAACCTGAAGGGGACAAAGCTTCGGGGCAAGGCCAATGCCACCCAGCTGAGTCTGGATGCAGCGTCCCAGTGGACGGTCACCGGCGACAGCAAGGTGCCAGTGCTGAAGGTAGCAGATGGAGCAAAGATCATCGCAGAGGCACCTGTGACCCTGGTCTACGGCACCCTGGAGGGCCAACTGCCGGAAGCAGAAAATGTGACTTTCCTCCAGGATGAAAATCTCCGGGACGATTACGAGGCTAAGAAGATGGGGCCTCCTCCCGGGATGCCCGGAATGCCCGGCGGCCCTGAGGGTGGCCCTGGAATGCCCGGTGGACCCGGAATGCCGCCTCCGCCTCCTATGGGATAAATAAAGGGGCGTTGCAAAATAATAATTTGCAACGCCCCAGTGAAATTTGTCCTTCGGACAAGTGAAATACACCCTTGGTGTGTAAAATCCGGCCTTTGGTCGGGTGAAATTGCCCCTTTGGGGCAGTTGTGGTGTCCCTTCGGGACGGATTAGATATTGTTTGGGCGTGTTGCAATGATCCTGCAACACGCCTTTTTACGATTCTACAAAAAGAAGTAACCGCCCCGATGCCCGTCGTGCGGTTACTTCGTTAACCAAACCAGGGCCAACCGTCTACTGGTGGTGCCCTTTGCTGTTTTATTATATACCAGACACAATTTTTTGTCAATCACGTAGGCAAATTTGTGGTTTGAAAATTGGAAAAATGCAGGGGGCAAGGGAGCAAATGGTGCAGGATTTGCTTCAATAATTTACTGAAATAACGTGATAACACAGTAAATGGACAGGAAAATGCATTTTTTATTTCAAAATTCAACAGTTTCACTTGAAAGCCAAGGAAAAATCGCATATAATATAAGATGACTTTCTATAAGGATGTGAAACTATGAAGTTTTCTGAGATGATATATACAAGACCCGATCTGGAGGGGCTGAAACAGCAGCTGTCCGGGCTGGTTGCGGCACTGAAAGAGGCCAAAACCTACGAAGAGGCCAAAAAGGTGTTCCTGGAGAAGGAACAGCTGGAGGGAAAGGTGGACACCCAGGCCACCCTGGCCAGCGTACGCCACAGCATCAATACCAAGGACGCCTTCTACGACGCAGAGGAGCAGTTCTGGAACGAGGCATCCCCCCAGCTGGAGGAGTATTTGCAGCAGTGGACAAAGGCCATGCTGGAAAGCCCCTTCCGGAAGGACTTTGCAGAGGAATACGGAGATCTTATGTTTGTCAATGCGGAGATCGCCTTGAAAACCTTCTCCCCCGAGATCATTCCCCAGCTCCAGAAGGAGAACGAACTGACCCAGGAGTACGAGAAGCTTCTGGCCTCCGCTCAGATCCCCTTTGAGGGCAAGGTATACACCCTCTCCCAGCTGACCCCCTACAAGACCTGTGCCGATGATGAGACCCGTCTTGCTGCCTGGAAGGCAGAGGGGCAGTGGTACAAGGACAATCAGGAAAAGTTCGACGGCATTTACCACGAGCTGACCCAGCTTCGGAACGACATGGGCAAGGCTCTGGGCTACGAGGGCTACACCACCCTGGGCTACTACCGGATGGGCCGAAACTGCTACACCAAGGAGGATGTGGAGAAATTCCGTCAGGCCGTGGTGAAGTATCTGGTGCCTGTGGCCGACAGCATTTATCGGGCCCAGGCCAAGCGGCTGGGCAAGGAGTATCCCATGAGCTTTGCGGACAACGCACTGGAGTTCCGCTCCGGCAATCCCAGACCCCAGGGTACCCCGGAGGAGATTCTTCAGCAGGGTCAGAAGTTCTACGACGCCCTGTCTCCCCAGACCAGTGAATTCTTCCGGATGATGCGGGAAAACGAGCTGATGGATGTGCTCTCTACCGAGGGCAAGGCCAGCGGCGGCTACTGCACCAGCATCTCCGACTATAAGGTTCCCTTTATTTTCGCCAACTTCAACGGCACCCAGCATGACGTTGAGGTGGTGACCCATGAGGCGGGCCACGCCTTTGCGGCCTACACCAACCGGGACCGGGTGCCCAGAAGCACCACCTGGCCCAGTCTGGAGGCCTGCGAGGTTCACTCCATGTCCATGGAGTTCTTCTCATGGCCCTGGGCAGAGGGCTTCTTCGGCAAGGACACGCAGAAGTTCTATTACAGCCATCTGTCCGGCGCCCTTACCTTTATTCCCTATGGCACCATGGTGGATCACTTCCAGCACATTGTCTACGAGAAGCCGGAGATGACCCCCAGACAGCGGCATGATGTGTGGAAGGAACTGCTGGGGATCTATATGCCCTGGATGAAGCTGGATGGGGACATTCCCTTCTATGCAGACGGCGAGGGCTGGCAGCGTCAGCACCACATCTACTCCAGCCCCTTCTATTATATAGACTACTGCCTGGCTCAGACCGTATCACTTCAGTTCTGGGCGCTGATTCAGAAGGATCCCCAGGAAGCCTTTAAGACATATATGGCCTACACCCAGCAGGGCGGCAGCCGGGTATTCACCGATCTGCTGAAAAATGCAGGGCTGGAAAGCCCCTTCGAGGAGAGCTGCCTGAGAGGTGTCTGCCAGACTGCGAAGGCATGGCTTGACAGCTTCGACCTTTCCGGCATCGAATAATGCTGGGTAAGAAGAAAAAGTCTGCTCTGGAGCAGTTTCAGAAAAATGCTGCCGGGGAATATATCTACACCGGAAAGCATTATGGATTTGTGTGCCAGAAGAAAAGCCGGAAACGGGTGCTTTTGGAGCTATGGGGCCTGGGGGCAGCAATGACAGGGTGCGCCCTGGGACCGGGGATGTTTCCGGCACCGGGCACGGTCAACACATTTTATGTGCTGATTCCCATGGCGGCCAGCATGATTGCCGCTATGGCATTCCTTTGGGCATTGGGGCAGCTTTCGGTCGAGGGTGACCCGATGAAGGAGTATGTCTATGAGGCCAGCGTAATAAAGATGCCGGGACGGCTTACGGCAGTGACCGTGTTTTCTGTGCTGACCATACTCTGTGAGATGCTGTTTCTTTGTTTGAATGGAGGCTGGGGCCTTCCCGTCGTGGGGGTACTTCTGCTGGAGGCTGGGGCGGCGATGCTGGCCCAGGTCACAAAACGAACACTTTCCGGCCTGGAATGGCAGGAAAAAGGGTAATTTTGTTTGATACTGCCCTCTCCCTGAAAATTCAAATTGACACAGAGCAGAAATCTATTTATAATAGGCAAGCTACGCTTTTTTTGAAGGATGAAAAAAGGCCGGCTGCAAAAGGGGATATCCCCTTTTCGTATCCTTGCTTTACAAGGATACGATGGTATGTGAACACACGGGAAAACCGTTTTGAGTTCAAAAATTTTATAGGAGGATTTTTCACCATGAAAAACGCAACCAAGCTTCTTGCACTTGTTCTTGCAGTGTGCATGTGCTTCGGTCTGTTGGCTGGTTGTGGCGACAATGCCACTTCTTCCGCCGCTGAAGGCTCCGCCGCAGCTTCTTCCGCTGCTGCTGAGGCCACCGAAGGCAAGACTCTGGTAGCTTCTGCTACCGGTTTCGAGAACAAGTTCTCTCCCTTCTTTGCTTCTAACGCAGACGATCAGGATGTAACAGATCTGTTCACCCTGTATCTGATGGGTTCCGACCGTGTCGGCAACCCCGTTCTGAACGGCATCGAGGGTGAGACCCGTTCCTACAACGGAACTGACTACACCTACACCGGCCCCGCTAACATCGTAGTTACCGAGAACGCAGACGGCACCGTATACTATGACATCACCATGCGTGATGACATCGTATTCTCCGACGGTACCCCCGCTGACATCGATGACGTTATCTTCGGCATCTATGTCTACTGCGATCCCACCTATGATGGCTCCACCACCCTGTACTCCCAGCCCATCGAGGGCATGGATGCTTACCGGGACGGCATGAGCACTCTGTCCGCTCTGCTGGCAGAGGCTGGTGAGGACAACACCGACTTCACTTACTGGACCGAGGAGCAGCAGACCGCTTTCTGGAATGCTGTAAACGACGGCGGCGTGAAGTTCGCTCAGGAGATCGTTGACTACTGCATCGAGGCTATGGGCGAGATGACCGTTGCTGAGGCTGCTCCCAACTGGGGCTTTGAGCTGGAAGAGGGCGCTACTGCAAAGGACTTCTTCCTGACCATCGGCGACACCTACGGCTGGAACTTCTCCGCTATGGAGGCTGAGACCGCTGGCTCCGCTCTGTCCGACCTGATCCCCGAGGATGTTTACAACTACTCCACCATCGGTATCACCACCGGTGAGTCCGCTGCCAACATCTCCGGTGTTCAGAGAACCGGCGACTACTCCCTGCGGATCGTGGCTACTCAGATCGACGCTACCATGATCTATCAGATGGCTCTGCCCATCGCTCCTCTGCACCACTATGGTGATGAGTCCCTGTACGACTATGAGAACAACAAGTTCGGCTTCGAGAAGGGCGACCTGTCCATCGTGAAGTCCAAGACCACCGATCCTCTGGGCGCTGGTGTCTACACCTTCAAGGAGTTCAAGGACGGCGTTGTTTACATGGAAGCTAACCCCACCTACTTCGAGGGTGAGGCTAAGACCAAGTACCTGAACATGATCGAGACCAACGAGGCCGACATGGTTACCGGTATCACCACCGGCACCATCGACATCGCTGCTCCCTCCTACTCCACCGAGGTTTCCGCTCAGATCGCTGACTACAACGGCAGCGAGGATCTGGACGGCTCCGTAATCACCACCCGTCTGACCCCCTACCGTGGCTACGGCTACATCGGCATTGCTGCTACCAACGTAAAGGTTGGCGACGATGCCAACTCCGAGGAGTCCCGGAACCTGCGTAAGGCTTTTGCAACCGTTCTGGCTGCTTACCGTGACGAGGGCATCGACTCCTACTACGGCAGCACCGCTTCCGTTATCAACTACCCCATCTCCAACACCTCCTGGGCTGCTCCTCAGATCACTGACGAGGGCTATCAGGTTGCATACTCCGTGGATGTAAACGGCAATGCCATCTACACCGAGGGTATGACCAACGAGGAGAAGTACGCTGCTGCTCTGGAGGCCGCTCTGGGCTTCTTTGAGGCTGCTGGCTACACCGTTGAGAACGGCAAGGTTACCGCTGCTCCCGAGGGTGCAAAGATGGAGTACCAGGTTAACATCTTCGGCGAAGGCAAGGGCGATCATCCTACCTTCCTGGTTCTGAAGAATGCTTCCGATGCTCTGGCTTCCATTGGTGTGACTCTGTCCATCAACGATATGTCCAACTCCTCTGACTTCTTCTCTTCCTATCAGACCGGCGTTGCTGACATGTGGTGTGCTGCTTGGCAGGCAACTGCTGACCCCGACATGTTCCAGCTTTACCACTCCACCGGCTCCACCAACTACTACCGCATCAACAATGCAGAGCTGGACGAGCTGGTAATGGCAGGTCGTAAGACCACCGATCAGTCTGTTCGTAAGAGCATCTACAAGAGCGCCATGGAGATCATCATGGACAACGGTGTAGAGGTTCCTGTCTACCAGCGTTCCGAGGCATACACCTTTGCCACCGAGCGTATCGACATCCCCACCCTGCCCACTGACATGACTCCCTACTGGAGCTGGAAGTCCGAGACCAACAAGATTGCTGTAAAGTAATCCGGTCTCCTTCTGAAAAGGCATATGTTCTCTGCCCGTCTTCGGGCGGGCAGAGAATTGGCCGCCTATGAAGAAACTGTTCCGCCGGGTGTGGAACAGCTCCTTGATATGCGGGCACTTTAGCATATTAAACCATTCCGAATACAGGCGACCACTGTATTCTAGATTTATGGAGGGATCTCCTTGAAAAAATTCGTCGTCAAAAGAATCCTGCTGTCCATACTGATTCTGTTCTGCGTGACCTTTATCATCTATGGACTGCTCCGATGTCTGCCGGCCTCCTATGTAGAGACCCAGGCTATGACGCTGTCCAATGCCCCCGGCGCAAAAAGCTATGACGAGTGGGTGGCACAGCTAAACGAAGCCTACGGTCTGGACAAGGGCATTGTGGCTGGCTTCTTCAGTTGGCTGGGACAGGCTGTTCAGCTCAAGTTTGGTGATAGCTGGAAGTACACCCAGCCGGTTATGACCGTGTTCTCTGACCGTGTGGGACTGTCCTTTGTGATGGGTATTATCTCCTTTATTCTGGAGCTGATCATTGCAATTCCGCTGGGCATCATCGCTGCCACCAAGCAGTACTCCAAAACCGACTATGCAGTTACCGCAGGTGCGCTGGTTGGTATCTCCCTGCCCACCTTCTTCTTTGCAACCCTGCTGAAGCTGGTGTTCTCCGTAAAGCTGGGCTGGTTTGACCTCTATGGTCTGGTGGGCCGGGATTATATGGAGCTTTCCGCTGCGGGTCAGATCCTTGACAAGGCAAACCATCTGGTGCTGCCCATTCTGACACTGGTGATCGTGTCCATCGGTTCGCTCATGCGCTATACCAGAACCAACATGCTGGAGGTTCTCAACGCCGACTACATCCGTACCGCCAGAGCCAAGGGCCTGTCCGAAAGCAAGGTCATCTATCACCATGCCTTCCGGAACACCCTGATTCCGCTGGTCACCATCGTCGGCGGCAGCCTGCCCGGTCTGTTCTCCGGCGCACTGATTACCGAGACCCTGTTCATGCTGCCCGGTCTGGGC
>CAZFXB010000102.1:0-7692 GCA_964522835.1 uncultured Oscillospiraceae bacterium | reverse complement strand
GCACGGTGGTGTGAGAGGACGGCTACTCAACTAATGGGTAGCCTCCTACTCGATCATAATGGCATATTCAGTTTTTTCCAGCAGGGAATCCACTTCACAACACAGTGCCTTGGCGAGCATCACCAGATATTCTGCCTGTGCCTTGTTGATATGTTTCTGCCGCTGCTCATACTGCTGGATGGTGCGTAGTGGCACACCGGACATTTCGGATAGCTCCCGCTGACTGAACCCGGCTGATTTTCGCAGGCGTTTCAGGTTCGTCTCTGGCTGTAAAGATAGATACAGCGTAGAAGAAAAGGCTGGAGCGATATGGGGGATGTTGGAAAAATAGATTTGAGCACAAAACCCTCCTGCGGAATATGATATAATCCCCCTAAAGTAGACCACGGAAATAACCAAAGTCTACTTTAGGGGGTATCGATTACAGTCTGGTGTCCATCCAGGCGATCATATCTGCGACGACCTGATCCTTGCAGTACTCATTGAGGATCTCGTGGAACAGGTTGCCGTAGATTTTCAGCTGCTTGTCCTGGGAGGCAGCATTCCGGAAGAAGATCACGCTGTCGTCCATGCCTACCAGACCGTCGTTCTGGCCGTGGGTCATAAACACGGGGTAGCTGAATTCCTTCATGGCCTCCTTGAACCAGGCCTGACCCTCTTGCAGGGCATAGACCAGGCCCACGGTGTAGGTCTTTTTGTTGTAGGGATCCTTGCCATACCAGTCCACAACCTCCTGAACGGAGCAGACACCGCCGCCCAGCTCATTGGGCAGCTCCAGCTTGGGATCCAGACCCTGGGGGGCGCCGGCAAAGAGACCGATGGTATCGACCACAGCGGCACCGCTGGTGATGATACCCCGGAGCTTCTTATTCGGATACTTGGCACCGTACAGGGAAACGGCGAAGCCGCCCATGCTGTGACCCAGCAGATAGACGGGCACATCCGGGTTTTCTGCAATGGCCAGATCTACGATCACATTGGTATCGTCCAGAATTTCGTGGTAGCTGTCATAATGGGGCACATCCCCCTGGGAGCGGCCATGACCCCGGTGGTCAAACCGATAGGTGCCGTAACCGGCGGCGTGAAGCTTCTCTGCAAAGTAGTCATACCGGCCCTGGTGCTCACAGAGACCATGGACGATGACCACCACAGCCTTGTTGTCCGGGGCAGTTTCCTTTTTCATGTACAGGTTGGTGCCGTCAAAGGATTTTATCATGGTTTCGGTCATGTTGACCCCTCCTGTTATGTAAGATGATTTCATTGTATCCCATTTATAGTTCGATGTCAAACAATTTCAAAACGAAAAATGGCCCGCTCTGGCCATATACACCGGAGCGGGCCACATATTCAGAGATTACAGCTTTTTACCGTAGACCAGGTTGGGGAAGCCCTTGCCGCCGCCAACAGAGATCATGCCCTCAATGTTGCCGTCAGCATCCACGTGAGCCCAAACCTCCCAGCAGCCGGGGCCTGCGGGATACTCCACCTTAAAGAACTCGTCTCCGGTGTAGTAGCCCCAATGGATGGGGGAGCCGTCGGCGGTGCCCTTCAGGGTGCCATCAGGCTGAGGCTCAAAGTCAAAGGTCATCTCGCCTTCGAAGAAGTTCTCACCGGGGGTGCCGTGATCCTTCAGCTCCACCTGGGGTTTTGCGCCACCGCCAGGGCCGCCAGGGCCACCAGGGCCACCGGGGCCACCGGGCATACCGCCCTCAGGCATGGGAGGCATTTCACCGGCGGGAGGGCCGGGCTGGAAATCAGGGCCGTGAACCAGCTTTGCATCAGGAAGCCATTTCTTAATATAATACTTACCGGAAATTGCCATAGTAATCATCCTTCTTTCGAATTGATAGCTTTATTTTACACGAAGGGCTCCGGTTTGTACATAGCTCCGGAGGTGACAAAATTTGAATTTCCCGTGTGAAAAAGCGACCAAAGAGGCAATCAGCCCCTTTCTGTAAGAATTTCTGGACTTTTTCTCCGGGGACGGATATAATATGTGTGAAAAATGTGTGGAAATAAGGAGACATACCCTGTGGAGAAAAAATGGACTGGTTCCCTGTGGCTGAATATCATTATGGTTTTGTCCGGTGGGGCATACGCCGTGCTGCTGATGCAGACCAAATCAAAGGTGAGCTTTGGGCTGACTGGAATTCTGGCACTGGGGCTGATGGTCTTTTTGGTGTTCCGTACTGAGTTTTTGAATCACCTGTTCCAAAAAAGATCCTGGGGCGTTACCTTGGTGGCGGGGGTGCTGTGTATTGCGGCGCTGTATACTGCAAAATCCACATTCTATACCAACTGCTGTGGTTGGCTGACAAAGGTGTATGCCTTTTTGCATTTGCCTGCTCAGAGCCTTCTGCTGCGGGTTACCCCCTGGCTGGTTTCCCTCGGGGCTGGGCCAATGTGTTTTGGGTATTTCCTGTGGTTCACAGGCTTTATGTATGACTTTGGAAAACGCTTTTTTGAGGGGTCAGATTTTATTGAGCGGATGTATTTGCTCTGGGCTGGAATCTTTTTTGCAGCCATCATTTACATGACATTTATGTGTACCCAGGCCTTTTATGGGGCCCATGTGAACGGTGCATGGTACAATTTTGATCTGATCTATTCCTCCGACTCCGGTTATCTGGTTCACGAGGATGTGTTTCGAAATGTGGGAGCCAGCCAGAACGACCTGAGACAGCCCCTGTATGGTGTGTTTTCCATGCCCTTTGCCCTTGTGGCATGGCTGATCTCCAAGGTGCTGTTCTTTATGCCCCAGGCCTATGTGACGGTGCTCCAGATCATCCAGATGTTCCTTTATCTGGTGGCTGTGGTGCTGCTGTCGAGAATGCTGGAAGCCAAAGGGCCGGAGAAGATACTGTTTTTGCTGATGCTGTCTTCCACCTATCCGGTATTGATCTTTTCTCTGTCCTCGGAGCAGTATCTGATGGCGGTGTTTTATCTGGTGTTGCTGCTGTATCTGCGGCAGGAGAAGGCGGGAAAGCTGTTTTATATTGCCGCCACAGGCTCCATGCTGACCACCGGGATCTTTTTCCCGCTGGTGACCTGGGACAGAAGGTTTAAAACCTTTGTCTTTCATACCATGAAGCTGTGCGGTGCGTTTTTCGGGTTTATGATCCTGTCGGGGCGGCTTACCACATTTCTGGACATCGGCAGCTATATTGCGGGCTATGCCCCCTATGCCGGGGGAGATGTGGCCCCCATCAGCAAGCTGATGCAGTATGTGAACTTTGTAGGTTCCTGCTTCGTGGCTCCTGCCTCACGGGTGGATTTTGAGACCTATTCCCATGTATCCTGGCAGATGCTTCCGGTTACATCCTGGCGGGTGTTCGGCTTTGTTGTGCTGATCGGGGCAGCTTTGGGGATACTGTGCCGACCCAGAGCGGCTTTCTCAAAAATCTGCGGGGTCTGGATCTGCTTCTCCTTCCTGCTGCTGGGGGTTGTTGGCTGGGGCACCATAGACAATGGGCTTATGCTCTATACCCTCTACTTTGGCTGGGCCTATGTGGCTATGTGCTTCCAGTTTATTGACCGGGTGCTGGCACGGGATCGGACTGTAAAAATGGCGGTGATGCTGGGCATTACTGCCGTCGTGCTGATGTTCAATGTGCTGGCATTGCGGGATGTGCTGGTATTTGCAACCCAATTTTTCCCTGCGCTGAGGTGATCGAATGAAGGATTATATAAAGCTGGCCAGGCCCCATCACTGGATAAAAAATGCGCTGGTGCTGCTGCCGCTTATGTGCAGCGGACAGCTGACGGAGTGGGCAAGGCTGTGGTCTGGGCTGTGGGGATTTCTGGCCTTTTCCCTGCTGGCCTCGGGAATCTATGTGATAAACGATATCCGGGATCGGGAGAAGGACCGACTCAGCAGCACCAAGTGCCATCGGCCCATTGCCTCGGGCAAGATCGGGGTTCCACAGGCAGTTTGTTACTGCCTGGTATTGCTGCTGATGGCTGCGGTATGCGGCTATCTGGCCTCCGGGTTCCGTCTGTCCTGCTGGGCTGCCTTTTTGGCATATTTCCTGCTGAATCTGGGGTACAGCTTTGGGCTGAAAAATGTACCGCTGGTAGACATAGCGATTCTGGTATCCGGTTTCCTCCTGCGGATGGTTTATGGAGGAGCGGTGACGGAGATCGTATTGAGTAAATGGCTGTGCCTTACCATCATTGCCATCTCCTTTTTCATGGGACTTGGGAAGCGGCGAGGGGAGCTCATTGGGCAAACCAGCCGACGCTCCGTGCTGAAATACTACTCCGAGAGTTTTTTGGACAAAAATCTATATATGTGTGTGGCGCTGGCTGTCATGTTTTATTCCCTGTGGACGGTGGATGAAATGACCGTCAGCCGGGTAGGGTCAGACAATCTGGTTTGGACAGTGCCTCTGGTGATTTTGATTTGCCTGAAGTACAGCATGAATGTGGAGGGAGAGTCCGACGGAGATCCGGTGGAGGTGCTGCTCCATGATAAGATCCTGCTGGGGATGATTGGGATCCTGGCGGTGCTGATTTTTGCGTTAATTTATTTGTGATTACATAGGACTGGGGCTGTTGCAAAATTTGCACTTTGCAGCAGCCCCAGATTTTTAATTGTGATAAGAAATGCGCTGGGCAGATTGCAGGGGATAGGAAATCAGTGTTGTGCCATCCAGGTTTTCGTGGTGCAGATTGACTGCGGAGATCTGGCTGTTCTCATAGGTTTTGTAGTAGTAAATGCCCGCGTCCACATTGCAGCAGCTGGAGTATACGGTGATCTCGTAATTTCCGGGGGTTACCTCAACACTGCCACGAACATGGGCCACGGCGTCCAGAATGTGAAAGAACTGGCTGACAGAGGTGCTTTCGTCTCCGGAACAAAGGGAATTGGCCTTGAAAAACGCAGCACGGACAAATCGGGAGGGAGAGGACAGGTCTCCCGGCAGCCCCAGACCGCCCATACCACGGCTGAAATGAGGCAAGGGGGTCAGGGTTTTAAACTGATTTTCAGGCTGGCTGGGGCTCAGGCCCATGTAATTTGCCAGATTGGTGATCTGAAAATCAAAGGGAGGGTTATTGGTAAGAATTCCGGGGGCATTGTGGTAGATATGGAGCCCGGTGGCTGTGGTTTCCAGGGTAAGGCTATGTTCTTTGTCAGAAATGATCCAGTGGAGCGGGGAAAGGGGCAGGGCATCACTGAAGGGGGTATTACAGATGTTCAGGTTTTCAAGACAATGCTGTACATCTGATATATTTTTGCATTGGCCTAGAATCCAGGGAATCAGCTCAAAGGGGGCCACGTTATCCTTATCTTCCTCCAGGGGGAAGTAGTAGGCGTTGTCCGGGAAATTGAGCCCGGCCATACTCAGTCCCATTTCGTTGGTGGCCTCATAATATAGGGGGTAGTTGTCCTGGATGTATGCCATGCCGATCATGGCGTAGTGGCGGTTCTGGGGCGGGAGATGACGAAATGCCAGAGGATAATTTCTGGGGGTGATGGCAACGGTCTCATGGTAGGAAAACTCCAAGTCCAGATTTCTGCCGAAATAATGCTGATTTGTATTTAATGTGAGTGCGGTACACATAACAGAACCTCCCGTGTTTTCGATATACCATATAATACAACAGGCCACACGGAAAAGTGTGGCCTGTTTTTGAACAATTATGCAATTACACTGCTTCGAAGCCCACAAGCAGGCCGCCTTCCTCGGCATAGAAGCTGCAAAGGGCACCCAGCCGACTTACAGTAATATCTGCGTCCACAAACTGCTGGAGCAGTGCATTTTTCAGGGCCAGAGCCCCCGATTCGTTTCGACAGTGGGCGATGCGCATTTTACCGCCGTTGTAGCCCATGGTCATCAGGTGCTTCAGCATCTCAGGCAGCACCTTTTTTTCGCCCCGGGCCTTGCCAACGGGATGGATGGTGCCCTCGTCGCTGGCCACGGCCAGCATCCGAATGCCCAGAATACCCACAGCCTTTGCCACCACATGGGGTACCCGGCCGTTGTTGGACAGATTGCGAAGGGATTCCAGAGAAAACAGCAGCTTTGTTTTCTCCTGGTATGCTTTTATCCTGTCTATGATGCCGTCAAAGCTGATTCCCTGCTGTAAAAGCTCACGGATTTTTTCTGCCAGCAGCACCATTTCCGGCCCAGCGGTCAAGGTGTCGAAGACATGGATCTTCCGATCCGGGTGAGCCTCCATAAATTCACCAGCAGCAGCCATGGCGGAGTTGTAGCTGCCGGAAAGCTGAGATGTGATGGTCAGACAGTAAACCTCGTCTGCATCCCCAAATGCCTCCATATACTCGCCCACAGAGGGGCAGGCAGAGGATGTGGTGCCATGGTAAGTTTTCAGATAGTCCACCATTTCTTCCGCAGCAGCAGGGGTGTTGTCCACGAATACCTGATCCCCGGCGTGGATGGTCAGGGGAATGCAGGAAAAATCAATGCCGGGGAGCTCTTTGATGTCTCCGGCGGAGTCCATGATGATTTTCTGTTTCATAGGAAGGCTCCAATCGTAATATAATATTGATTATTATATTATCACAGTGAAGAGAAAAGGTCAAGGAAATTGTGAAATAACCTGTTTTTTGAAGAATAGGGAAGATATTTTGGGAAAAACATGTTATAATATATTCACAGTATTATGAAAAGGAGAATCCTATGGAGAAGCATATTCCCTATGAAAAGCTGTCCAAAAAGCAAAAGCGCCAGCTGGATGCCCAAAAGCGGGGATCCTGGGGCAGCATCAATCCGGTAACCAGAAAACCGAAAAATTCAAAAGCTTATGACAGAAGCAAGGCCCGTCAGTGGAAGAAAGACTACCACCACGGGCCTTGTTCTTTTTTATAATGGGTCAGCCCACCTGGGGCAGGGAGGAGACGCCCAGCAGCCGTTCCATGCTGAGGACTTTCCCCAGCATTCTCAGTTTTTGGCCGGGTACAGGGGCTATGTAGTCAGACAGCTCCAGTGCAGTCCGGTATCCCAGAGAAAAACCGTGGACAGCGGCAGAATAGGCCCGCTGTTCCCAGGCGCAGGTAATGGACAGTACCAATTCCTCCTCCAGCGCCAGGGCACTGAGCAGTGCGTCCATCTCGCCGGTATGCTGGATCAGCTCCTGATGTCGGTTTATTCTGGGAACCGTCAGCAGTTCCTGGGCTACTGTCCGATCAAAGCCGCCGTCCGGCGTGGCATCCGGCGTCATCAGCTGTCGAAAGCCGCAGTAAAGACCTGCCAGAAAACCAAAGCTGCCCTGGTAGGCCCGCACCTGCTGGGCCAGGGCCTCGTAGTTTTGGAGCAGCGTCTGTTTCTCGGGGGACAGCTCCTGCTCAATGGCTGCTTTTGCCTCGGCGTATTCCAGCTCCAGAGAGCCCAGCTTTCCGGCGGCTGCATCCTGGGTATAGCGCTGGTGAAGCTCTTGCTGGAATCGGGGGCCAAATACATCCTGTGCCATCGCTTTCATCAATTCCGTTGTTTTCATAACAAAATTCCTCCTTAATTATTGTGGATTCTCAAACATCCGCTATGGTTATACCATACATTTTGTGAGAAGTTTGTCGAAAGGCGTCGATGGAATCGTAAAAAAGAAAAAAGTATGATAAAAAAGAATGATTTGCCCCTGGAAAAAACTCAATCTGCGGGGAAAGTCAATTTTAACAAAATGAAGAAGGAAAAATTGTGAAATAAAAAGTGGGGATACTATGCAGCCAGC
>CAZFXB010000101.1:0-7703 GCA_964522835.1 uncultured Oscillospiraceae bacterium | reverse complement strand
CCCCTTCCCCCAAGGGAAGGTTTTGGTGCTCCCGCACCAGTGTATAGCGAGAATATCTATTCCCTATTCTCCATTCTCTATTACCACTCTTGGAGGTCTTATGGCACATATTATCGAAATTACAGATTTTCACGCACCGGAGCTGGACGTTTACGCCCGGCTGACGGAGGCGCAACTGAAAAATCGGCGGCACCCGGAGGAGGGCATCTTTATTGCTGAGAGCCTGACGGTCATCGGCCATGCCCTGGATGCAGGTCTTCGCCCCTGCTCCCTGCTGATGGAACGGCGGCATATTACCGGAGATGCCCAGGAGCTTATCGCCCGGTGCGGGGACATTCCCATTTACACCGGCGATCGGGAACTGCTGTCTCAGCTCACCGGCTATGCCCTAACCCGGGGTGTACTGTGTGCCATGCACCGTCCGGAGCTTCTTTCCTCTGAACAGGTATGCCATAAGGCCCGCCGCCTGGCTGTTCTCGAATCCATTGTGGATCCCACCAATCTGGGGGCCATTTTCCGTTCCGCAGCAGCCCTGGGCATGGACGGTGTGCTGCTGTCTCCCACCTGCTGCGACCCGCTGTCCCGCCGGGCCGTCCGGGTCAGCATGGGCACCGTGTTTCAGGTTCCCTGGGCCTATCTGGGATACGATCACACCCAGTGGCCCCAGCAGGGCATGAACATACTGAAATCCCACGGATTTCAGACCGCTGCCATGGCTCTGGATCACCGGGCCATCTCCATCGATGCCCCGGAGCTCCGCACCATAGATCGTCTGGCCATTTTGCTGGGCACAGAAGGAACCGGCCTGCGAACAGACACCATTGCCGCCTGCGATTACACGGTGATGATTCCCATGAGCCACGGGGTGGATTCCCTCAATGTGGCCGCTGCCAGTGCTGTGGCCTTCTGGGTGCTGCGGTAAAATCCCCTTTTTGAATTCTTTACAAACGTTCCCCAATGTGGTACACTAACAAGGATAAGGAACCCACACTTTACGCTGCAAGGAGTGTTTCGTATGTCCATGGATGTTCTACAGGAAAAGATCCGCAAGAAAAAGAACCCCACTGTGGCCGGGCTGGATCCCAAGCTCGACTATATCCCTAAGTTTATCCGGGATGAGGCTTTCCAGAAATACGGTAAAACCCTGAAGGGTGCCGCCGAGGCCTACCGTGTGTTCTGCTACGGGCTTATTGATGCCCTTTACGAAGTCGTCCCCGCTGTGAAGCCTCAGAGCGCCTACTTCGAAGTATTGGGCAGCGAAGGCATCCGTGCGCTGGAGGATGTGGTGGCCTACGCCAAGGAAAAGGGACTCTATGTCATTATGGATGCCAAACGGGGCGACATTGGAACCACCTGTGAGGCTTATGCCCAGGCTTATCTTGGTGGAATGGAGCTGGACGACGAGACCTGCATCTCCCCCTTCGACTGCGACAGCGTCACCGTCAATGGCTATCTGGGTACCGATGGTATTCGGCCGTTTACCGCTCTGTGCAAAAAGAACAACAAGTCCATCTTCCTGCTGGTCAAGACCTCTAACCCCAGTTCTCTGGAGCTACAGGATCTGATTACCGGCGGCCGTCTGGTACATACCGCTATGGCCGATCTGGCTGTACGGCTCACAGACAAGGAGCAGCTGGTTGGAAGCAGCGGCTGGTCCGCCATCGGAGCGGTGGTGGGTGCCACCCACCCGGAGGATCTTAAAAATCTGCGGGCAAAATACCCCAATATTTTCTTCCTGGTGCCCGGCTACGGTGCCCAGGGCGGCAGAGCCCAGGATGTGCAGTACGCCTTCGACCAGCTGGGTCACGGTGCCATCGTCAACTCCTCCCGGGGCATTATGTGCGCCTGGAAGAAAACCGATGACGAAACCGGCCGGAACTATCAGGAGGCTGCCCGGAACGAAGCCATCCGGATGCGAAATGACATCTGCCGCTTTGTCACCATTCTTTAAAACTGTAACCGTTCCTCCGGGGCAGGGCAAGTCCCTGTTCCGGAGATTTTTGTAAGGAGGACACCCATGAAAGAAGTTTATCTCTGCCCTGTAACGGTCTCCCAGCCCCTGGGGGATTACTACAAGCTTACCCTTCGGAGCCCGGAGCTCTGCACACTGGCCCAAAAGGGACAATTTCTCCACGTACTCTGCGGCGAAAAGACCCTTCGCCGCCCCATCTCTATCCACGATGTCACGGGGGATGAGATCACCATGATTTACGAGGTAAAGGGCCAGGGCACCCAGTGGCTCTCCCAGCGGAAGCCCGGAGACATTGTGGACGTATTAGGCCCCCTGGGTCACGGTTTTCCCCAGATTTCCGGCAGAATTCTGGTGGTTGGCGGCGGCATCGGCGTACCTCCCATGTACTACGCCGCAAAATGCGCCGACCAGGCACACGCAGTTCTGGGCTTCCGCAGCAAGGAAAAGGCCCTGCTGCTGGACAAATTCCAGGATATCTGTCCCCAGGTCAAGCTTATGAGCGACGACGGCTCCCTGGGTGAAAAGGGCTTTGTGGCCCAGGGCGTTGCCCAGATGCTGGAGCAGCATGACTACGCCGCCGTATTTGCCTGCGGCCCCAAGATCATGCTGAAAACCACCTTTGATGCCTGTCAGAAGAAGGGGGTTCCCTGCTATGTCTCCATGGAGGAGCGGATGGGCTGCGGAATTGGCGCCTGTCTGGTCTGTGCCGTAAAGCTCAGACGAAATAGTGAAGAATTTATGGGTCATGTCTGCAAGGACGGCCCCGTATTTATGGGCGAGGAGGTTGTTTGGGATGCTTGATATGAAGGTAAATTTGGCTGGAGTGGAGCTCCAGAACCCCATAGTGGTGGCCTCCGGCACCTTTGGCTTTGGTCGGGAATTTGCAGAATACTTTCCGCTGCGTGAGCTGGGCGGTATCTGCGTCAAGGGGCTCACCGTAAAGCGCCGGGACGGCAACCCTGCCCCCCGGATCGCAGAAACCCCCTCCGGCATCTTAAACTCCGTAGGGCTTCAGAACCCCGGTGTGGACGCATTCTGCGAAAAGGAAATGCCCTGGCTCCGGCAGCAGGGCACAAAGATCATTGCCAACATCTCCGGCAACACCCTGGACGAGTACCGGGAGCTGGCCGAAAAGGTCTCTGCCGCCGGGGTGGATATGATCGAAGTGAATATCTCCTGTCCCAACGTAAAGGCAGGCGGTCTGGCCTTTGGCACCATGCCGGAGTCTGCTGCCGCCGCCACCCGGGCCGTCAAGGAAGCCGCCACAGTTCCCGTTATGGTAAAGCTGAGCCCCAATGTGACCTCTATTGTGGACATTGCCAGGGCCTGCGAGGATGCGGGAGCTGACGCCCTTTCTCTTATCAACACCCTTTTGGGTATGCGGATCGACCTGAATAGCCGCCGCCCCATTCTGAAAAATAATACCGGCGGTCTCTCCGGCCCGGCAGTGCTGCCGGTGGCAGTCCGCTGCCTGTGGCAGGTCAGCAATGCGGTAAAGGTACCCCTGTTGGGCATGGGCGGTGTGAGCCGTGGTGAGGATGCCGCTGAGCTGATGATGGCCGGTGCCTCCGCTGTTGCTGTGGGCACTGCCTGCTTCACCGATCCCAGAACCCCGGTGCTGGTAAAGAACCAACTGGCGGCCTGGGCAGAAAGCCATGGCGTAGCTGAGATCGCCTCCCTCACCGGCACAGTCAAAAGCTGGTAAGCTATGACAAAAATCTATCTCATTCGCCACGGAGAAGCGGAGGGAAATCTGTACCGCCGGATGCAGGGTGATTTTAACGGGGGCCTCACCGGGCTGGGCTACCAGCAGGTGGAGGCTCTGGGGGAGCGGTTCCGGGATATCCATCTGGACGGAGTCTATTCCAGTGATCTGTTCCGGGCCATGTACACCGCTTCGGTGCTGTGCCTGCCCCGAAATCTTCCCCTCCACACAGACCCCCGCCTTCGGGAGGTCAATGTGGGCCCCTGGGAGGATATGCCCTACGGCAACGCCATGGAGCTGTGGCCGGAGGAGATGCGGCACTTTTCCCAGTCTCCTATGAACTGGCACCTGGAGGGTGCAGATACCTTTCCCGGCATTGCGGAACGGGGCGTAGCTGCCCTTCAAGACATTGCCCGGGAGAATCCAGACAAAACCGTGGCTGTCTGTGCCCACAGCTACCTCATCGGTGCAGTTTTATGTAAGCTTTTCTACGGCTATGACCACTACGATCAGGTGGGCCGCAGCGAAAACACGGCCGTCAGCCTTCTGACGGTGGAGGAAGGCCAATTTCAGCTTCAATTCAAGCACGACAGCTCCCACCTGGACAAGGAGAATCTCCACCGGAACCGTTGGGTTCCTGATTCATCCGATTCCCCCGCTGAAATTTCCATGGCCGACCTGGGCTTCGCTCCCCTAACGGACATCGAAGAATATATTCGTTACCGTAAGGATGCCTGGGAGCTGATTTACGGCTCTCTTCGGGGCTTCAACGGCTCCGGCTTCTGGCTGGATGCCCAGAACACCATAGGCCCGAATCCCGGCGCCATGGTGGTGGCCTATCTGGGAAAAACTCCGGTGGGAATGCTCCAGCTGAGCCCCCAGCGGGATGCCCACAAAAAGGTGGGCTATATTCCCTTTATCTATCTCCGGGAGCCTTATCGGCACAAGGGGCTGGGCATTCAGCTCATCGGCTACGCCGTCAGCTTTTACCGTGCTCTGGGCCGAACCCGGCTCCAGCTCTCTGTGGCCCACACCAACGAAAACGCCATCGCATTTTATGAAAAGTTTGGCTTTCAAGCTGTGGGGAAAACCAAAGGGCTGTTTGGAAAGCTGATCCTGATGGAAAAGGACTTTTCCCTGCCGCCTCTTCCAAAGAAACTCCGTATCATCCCTCGGGGACACTAAACGTGTCCCCGTTTTTCTTTTATGCAGCGTTTTCGTTCTCTCCTGCATGAAAGGTTTTCCTCCCCTCCGTCATTTCACGGAGAAAATTCAGCCATTCTCACAAATTTTGGCTCTGAACCGGGTTGATTTTTAAAAAGACTGAAAATAATGCATTTTTAATCTTGACGAAGTGCAATAATCACCGTATAATAGAGTTTATAATCCAGATTGTTTGCAAGTTGTTTTTAATCCGCCTGCAAATTTTTAATGAAAGGAACGATTTCTATGAAAAAGCTGATCTCTCTTCTGCTGGTTCTGGGCCTGATGATGGGTCTCATGGCCGGCTGTGGCTCCCAGGCCGCCTCCTCTGAGGCTGCTCCTGCTTCCGAGGCTCCCGCCTCTGTCGAAACTTCTGCCGCCGAAACCACCGGCGACAAGGTATGGGTCATTGCCACCGACACCGTCTTTAAGCCCTTTGAGTATACCGATGCTTCCGGCAACTTTGTGGGCATCGATGTGGACATCGTGGCTGCCATTGCCGAGGATCAGGGCTTTAAATATGACCTCCAGAGTAAGGGCTGGGATGCTGCCATTGCAGCCTGCCAGGCTGGTCAGGCCGACGGCATGATCGCCGGTGCCTCCATCACCGACGAGCGGAAAGCCTCCGGCTGGATCTTCTCCGATGGCTACTACAACGCAACCCAGTCCATGACCGTTGCTGAGAGCTCCGACATTACCGGCTTCGGTGATCTTGCGGGCAAGACCGTGGCTGTTAAGACCGGCACCCAGGGCGCTGCCTACGCCGAGAGCCTGAAGGATGAGTACGGCTTCGATATCACCTACTTCGAGGACAGCCCCACCATGTATCAGGCTGTCACCGGCGGTCAGGCTGTTGCCTGCTTCGAGGACACCCCCATTATGGCAGCCTCCATCAAGGAGGGCGGTCTGGCACTGAAGATTGTTGAGGGTTCTGAGAACGAGGGTGCTCCCTATGGCTTCGCCGTGTTCTCCTCTGACAAGCAGGAACTGATCGATATGTTCAACGCCGGCCTTGCCAACATTAAGGCAAACGGCAAATATGATGAGATCATCGCCAAGTACCTGGGCTGATCCAATGAGTTTCTAAGGGGTTGTTTCACAAAGCATTGATTCCCCTGATATGTTACTTCGAGCCAGTGATTGCACTGGCTCGAAGTAACAGGTTCGGAAATCCTGCTGCCAGTGAAACAACCCCTTTCCACGAAAGGAGTCTTTCCCCTTGGCACAAATCATAACAGTCTATGGCGGGCTGCTGCTGCAGGCCATGGGCCACACATTGCTTTTGGCCCTGTACGGTCTGTTTTTCGGCTGTATTCTCGGCCTGTTTTTTGGCATTCTCAGCGTACTTCGAAACAGGGCCTGCAATGTCATTGCCCAAATCTTTGTTGATCTGGTTCGTGGCGTTCCCATGATGGTTTTGGCCATGTTTGTTTACTTTGGCATTCCATATCTGCTCAACAATATGCTTTCTCTCGGTGTGACCCTCAGTGTGCTCCAGGCCGGCACCATCTGTCTGGCCCTAAACTGCGGTGCCTATATGTCCGAGATCATCCGGGCTGGTATCCAGTCTGTAGACAAGGGGCAGATGGAGGCCGCCAGAAGTCTGGGCCTGCCCTACTGGCGTGGTATGCAGCGAATCGTGCTGCCCCAGGCCATCCGCACCATGATCCCCAGCATCATCAACCAGTTTATCATTACATTAAAGGACACCTCCATTCTGTCTGCCATTGGTTTCCCGGAGCTGGTCAATACTGCAAAGAACGTGGTGGCAAACACCTTTATGTCCTTCCAGACCTGGGGTATTGTAGCCATTATGTACCTCATTGTCATCACCATTCTTTCCAAGCTGGCACTTGCCCTAGAGAGGAGGCTGGCCCGTGGCCGTTAACAAGAACAATGTCAAGATTCATGTTTCCCACCTGAAAAAGAACTTCGGGAAGCTTCACGTTCTGGAGGATATCTCCACAGATATCTACGAGGGCGAGGTTGTGGTTATCATCGGCCCCTCCGGTTCCGGCAAGTCCACCTTCCTCCGGTGCTTAAATCAGCTGGAGGAGATCTCTGACGGCACCATCATCGTAGACGGTATGGACATCAGCGATAAGAAAACCGACCTGAACAAGATGCGGGAACGGGTGGGCATGGTCTTCCAGCACTTTAACCTGTTCAACAATCTGAACGTGATGAAAAATCTGACGCTGGCCCCGGTGGACCTGAAAAAAGCCACCAAGGAAGAGGCCAAAGACAGAGCCCTGAAAATGCTGAACAAGGTGGGCCTCAGCGACAAAGCCGACGCCTACCCCTCCCAGCTCTCCGGCGGTCAGAAGCAGCGTGTGGCCATCGCCCGTGCCCTCTGCATGGAGCCGGACATTATGCTCTTTGACGAACCCACCTCTGCCCTGGATCCGGAAATGGTAGGCGAGGTGCTGGGTGTTATGAAGCAGCTGGCTGCCGACGGCATGACCATGGTGATCGTCACCCACGAGATCGGTTTTGCCCGGGAGGTTGCCGACCGTGTACTGTTTATGGACGGCGGCTATGTGGTAGAGGAAGGAACGCCCCAGGAGCTGTTCCAGAATCCCAAGGAACCCCGTACTATCGACTTTCTCAACAAAGTTCTTTGATTTTCATCGGAGCGAGCCATTTGGCCCGCTCCGATGCTTTTTCCCTGTTGACGGAAATCATGAAAAAGTGTAAAATAGTAGGAAGCCCACCCATACGAAAGCGAGGCATTCCTATGAAAAAAGTCATGCTGGTATTCGGCACCCGTCCCGAGGCCATTAAAATGTGCCCTCTCGTCAACGAGCTGAAGCAGCGTAAGAA
>CAZFXB010000100.1:0-7762 GCA_964522835.1 uncultured Oscillospiraceae bacterium | reverse complement strand
GCGTTCTCTACATCTAAGACCTTCCGAACCAGGGAGTAGCCGTTGGAGTGGATGCCGCTGGAGGGCAGAGCCAGAATCACATCACCGGGCTTCATGGACTTCTGGTCAATGACCTTCTGCTTGTCCACGATACCCACGGCAAACCCGGCCAGGTCATAGTCGTCCTGGGCCATGGTGCCGGGATGCTCGGCGGTCTCGCCGCCAATGAGGGCGCAGCCAGCCTGAACGCAGCCCTCGGCCACGCCGGAAACCAGGGTAGCCACCTTCTCCGGCTCGTTTTTGCCAATGGCGATGTAGTCCAGGAAGGAGATGGGCTTTGCGCCGCAGCAGACAATGTCGTTGACACACATGGCAACGCAGTCGATGCCCACGGTGTCGTGCTTGTCAAGGAGCTGTGCAATTCTCTGCTTGGTACCAACGCCGTCGGTGCCCATAACCAGGGTGGGCTCAGCCATTCCGGCAATATCAGGGGTAAACAGGCCGCCGAAGCCACCGATGTCGGAGACGACACCGGGGATCATGGTGCGGGCCACGTGCTTTTTCATCAGGCGAACGCCTTCATAGCCTGCCTCGATATTAACGCCGGCAGCAGCGTAAGAAGCGGAGTGAGATTTTTCCATATCTTATTCCTTTCCGTCCCAGCAATAGGTGCAGACTTTGTCTTTATCCAGTCCGATTGCCTCCAGCATTCCCTCCAGGGACTGATAGCCCAGGGAATCGAAGCCGAAGGAATCACAAATACGCTTCAGCATACACTTGCCACGCTCGGAGCTGCTGTCAGCATACTCGTCAAGATGTTTTTCGCCGGCCTCCCCCTCCAGCTCCAGAACGGTTTTCCGGGCCAGCAGCTCCTTGTCGGAGCGGCTGCTGGAGAAGTTTAAATATTTACAGCCGTACATAATGGGGGGGCAGGCGGAGCGCATGTGCACTTCCTTTGCCCCGTTTTCGTAGAGGAATTCCACCGTTTCCCGGAGCTGTGTGCCCCGGACAATGGAATCGTCCACAAACAGGAGCTTCTTGTTTTCAATCAGCTCCGGAACAGGAACCTGCTTCATTTTTGCAACCTGATTCCGCACCTTCTGATTGGAAGGCATAAAGGAGCGGGGCCAGGTGGGGGTATATTTTACGAAGGGCCGGGCGTAGGTCTTGCCGCTCTCCCCGGCGTAGCCGATGGCGTGGGGTACGCCGGAATCCGGCACACCGGCCACAATATCCACATCCGGCAGCGTTCCGGCGGCTTTTTCGTCCCGGGCCATGATCCGGCCGTTGTCATACCGCATGACCTCTACATTCTTTCCCTCGTATCTGGAGTTGGGGTAGCCGTAGTAGGTCCAAAGGAAGGCACAGACTTTCATTTTATCCTGGGCCGGAGCCAGAACGGTTAGAGAGTCGGCGGTGATCTTTACGATCTCGGCCGGGCCCAGCTCATATTCGTCCTGATAGCCGGTTTTGTGATAGGCGAAGGACTCGAAGGAGACACAGTAGCCATCCTCGTTTTTGCCCACCAGCACAGGAAGGCGACCCCAAAGATCTCTTGCCGCAATGATCTCCCCCTGGGGGGTCAGCAGCAGCATGGTCATGGAACCTTCGATTTCCTGCTGGGCATACTGGATGCCGGAAACCAGATCCTCTTTCTGGTTGATGAGGGCAGCCACCAATTCGGTGGAGTTTACACTTCCGGAGCTCATGGCCATGAACTGATGGCCCTTCTCGGAAAAGTGCCGCTTGACCAGGGCCTCGGCATTGGAGATCCGGCCCACGGTGGTGATGGCGAAAAGCCCCAGATGGGAGCGAACCAGCAGAGGCTGGGGATCCGTGTCGCTGATGCAGGCGATGCCGCTGCAGCCGTGGAAGTCAGCCAGATCCTTCTCGAACTTTGTCCGGAAGGGGGTGTTCTCGATGGAGTGAATCTGCCGCTGGAAGCCGTCCTTTTCGTCATAAATAATCATGCCCGCCCGACGGGTACCCAGATGGGAGTGATAGTCCACGCCGAAGAAAATGTCCAGTACACAGTCCCGCTTGGAGACTGCACCAAAAAATCCGCCCATTACGCGAAGAACAGCTCAGAGAGCGTCATGGGGTCGATGTACTTGCCGTCCTTGTATACACGCATGTTGCCGGAAGCAACCTCGTCGATGAGCATAACATTGCCATCAGCGTCGTAGCCGAACTCGAACTTGATGTCGTAGAGCACCATGCCCTTTTCCTTCATGTCGTCAGCCACGATCTGCGTGATCTTCTGGGTCATGTCCTTGATGTCGTCGTACTGCTTCTCGGTCATAACGCCCAGTGCAACCAGACCGTCCTTGGTCACCAGAGGATCGCCCAGTGCGTCGTTTTTGAAGGTGGTCTCCACGTAAGCGGGGAGATCTGCGCCCTCCACGATATACTGGCCATAGCGGCGGAAGAAGGAGCCAACAGCCTTGTGACGGCAGATTACCTCGAGGCCCTGACCGAACACCTTGGCAGGAAGAACTTCCATGGTGGTGTTCTCCAGATCGGCGTTTACGTAGTGGGTCTTGATGCCGGCTGCGTTGATCTTCTCAAAGAAGTAGATGGACATACGCAGGTTTACATCGCCTACACCGTCGATGGTGAGGCCTACGGAGTTTTCGCCGGGATCAAATACGCCGTCCTTACCGGTGCAATCGTCCTTGAACTTCAGCAGATAGTTGCCGTTTTCCAGTGCGTAAACATTCTTTGTTTTACCGGTGTACACAAGTTTCATAATAAGCAGCTCCTCATTACTATAAATTAGGTTTGCTTGGCCGCCAGCCGAAAACCCATCCGGACAGGCGGTAACGACTCAACTTCTCCATTATAGCGGATTTCATTACATTTTGCAATATTTCGTCGGGAAGTTGGGGCCTCAATGGGTGCAGGATTTCAGAAGGATTTGAGGCCGATTTTTTGGTGAAATACACAAAATTTTATGGAAGAAATTCGCAGAAGGGCCACCCAGCTTGAAATACAGGGCAACCCTTCTTGCATTTACTTTTTCTTTTTCTTCAAAATCACCAGCACGGCGGCGGCCAGAGCCACCACCAGGATCACAACGATCACAGTGGCAGAGCTGACATTGGAGCCGGTCTCGGCGGGAGTAGCTTCGGTCTCCTGGGCGGGGGCCTCGGTGATCTCCGGGGTGGCCTCCGGCTCCTGGAGGGAGGCTTCCTCTACAACAGAGGTCTCCTCCACGTAGTTTTCGTCCACCAGCACATCCAGAAGAATCTCACCGGTGTATTCACCGGCAGCAATGGGGGTTTCTGCCCCGTCTACGGTCATGGTGACAAGGTAGCCGGGCTGGGCGGCGATGGTGGAGCCCTCCTCCAGACTCAGGCTCATCAGATGGCAGGGCTCAGTGACAGTCCACTGGGCTTCTTTGGTCAGGGCCACATTCAGCTTGGCAAATTCGTTGTATTCCAGCAATGTGTCTGTAACCACGCCCACATCGGTGATGTTGTCAAAGGAAATATTGCCGTCGGAAATGGCCAGGGTCAGGGTTGCGGAGGAGATGGCACCTTCCAGTGCGGCACCCTCCAGGGTCACGTTCATAACAGATTCTGTTTTTGCGGCAGAACCCATGCCACCGGGGCCGCCGGGGCCTCCTGGGCCTCCCGGACCGCCAGGGCCGCCTTCACCCATGGGCATTTCGCCCATTTCGGCAGGATTGCCAGCCGCCATATCAGGGGCGGCTTCTGCTGCATCAGCAGTTGCTTCGGCAGCTTCATAGGGCGCACCCATGCCCTGGATGATATCACCCTGCAGGGTGGTGTCCCGAAGGGTTACATTTACGGTTTCGGTGCCGTCCATGGTGCCTGCGCCGGTATCATCGTTGATCTGCGCACGAACCAGCACGCCGGATTCGGCGGTGACGGTGGCACCGTCGCTGATTTCAATATCTGCACCACGGCCCTTGGCGATGATGACCCCCAGCTTTGCCTCCAGGGAGGTGTTTTCGCCGGTGACGGTGATCTTGGAGTTCAGCCCATTGAAGGACTGGTGGGTTACAAAACCATAGTAGTTCCGGGAAATACCCTGGGAACCTGCGGACAGGATCATTTCAGAGCCGTCGCCTGCGGCGGCAAAGCCGATGACACCGTACTGAATGTCGAAAACACAGTTTTCGAAGATATCCACGCACTTGCCGATGGCGTAGGCACCATAGCCCTGGTCGGTGATATGAATGGTGGAATCTTTTACGGTGAGATGGCCGTCGGTTACATCATCTACGCCCAGAGCACCCCAGTCCTGAGAGGTGATCTCACAGCCGGTGATGTTGATGGTGGCGGCATCCACCATGTTCATGGCACGGCAGTTGCCCCAGATGCCAAGACCGCTGGGGGGAGAGGCCATACCGGCGGAGGGAATGCTTACGCTGGCCTGGTATTCGCCCGGCTCACAGGCCAGGGTGGAGTTTTCCAGGTTCATGGTGGCCTGATCTCCGGCAAAAATGGCGGAGCGTAGGATTCCCTCGGTATGTACGTTGGAGTCCTTCACGTTCAGGGTGGCGGTGTCCGCAGTGGCCAGCGCCGCACCGATGCCGGTGAAGTCGTCGCCGCCATCGCCATAGAGCTTAATATCCGCATTGGTAACGGTCAGCGTGCCGCTGCCGCCTGCACGGATGCCGCCGGTGTTGTCGGCGTGGGATACCATGGAAATGTCAGAGAGCTCCGTATCTCCGGCCTTGATCTCGCCCATAACACCGGCCAGTACAGACCGGGTGGGGTCTACGCCATTTTCATCGGCGTAGACAAAGCAGCTCAGCCAGCGAGGGGTCTCCTGACCGTGGGACACATAGTAGTCCAGCACACCGTGAACCAGTGTCAGGGTAATCTCTAAATCCTGGCTCAGGGTGAGACCGGCCATAATGGGGTATTCCTGGGTTATATCCTGATCCTGTCCGGTGAGACACAGCTTGTAGGCGTCCCCATTTTCGTCATATACATCGGGCGCAGAGAAGGTGTAGGTCTCGCCCGGGGCCAGGGTTACATCGCTTTCCTCACCCAGGTTTACCAGGTGGATGGAAATGTCCTTCTGGCTGCTGTTTTCCAGAGTGATGGAGGCAAGCTGTTCGTCGCTTGCGACCAGGGTTCCGCTGCTGCCCTCCACCACAGTAAGGCCAACTGCCATATCGTCTGTGGCCAGCACAGGCTGCATCAGCCCCAGAACCAGGCTGAGGATCAGCAGAATAGATCCGAGCTTCCTTAGCTTCATAACAATCATTCCTTCCTTCCATGTTGTTGCTCCTCCGAGGGGAGCATAGCTGTATTTTAGCAAAGGAAGAAGCGGATTCCTAGGTTCTGATTGGCCCCTAAACCGCCGGATGTGAAGTAAGGGGAGGGCCAAGGCCCGCCCGTTGCGGTCAAATAGTGAAACGATGCTGCCAGGGCGGATTTACAGAACAATGCTGCAAAAAGATTGCTGCCCCGGGGCCGGGGCAGCAACAAAAAACAAATTAGTGCTTCTTTTTCTTCACCACAATCAGAATTACAGCCACCAGCACCACCAGGATCAGCGCCACCAAAGGCAGCATTCTGAAGTCACTCTGGGGGATCTCCTGGGCCATTTCGTCCTGAGTGGCCTCCTCCGGGGCAGGCTCCGGGGCCAGTGTGGGGTCGTCGGCAGGCTCCAGCGTGGATTCCTGGACAGATTCCACCAGAGAATTCTCTGCTTCGTCCGCCACTGGGAGGGGAGTTCCGGTAACCCGGATTACCACATTTTCGTAGGTACCGGGGGTCAGCTCCGTTACCTCTGTAGCTGCACTTTCGTCGTAGAAGACCATGTCGTTGTCGGTGTTACAGCCGGTATACAGTGTCATTTCACAGCCCTCCAGCGGGGATACCTGTCCCTTTTCTCCAATGGTCAGGGATTTCAGACTGGAATCCCCGGTGACATACCAGGTGCCCTCCACCGTCATGGAAATACCTGCGTTATCGGTGCCCGCATATACGGTGTCCTCGCTGCGGATCAGGTTGGTGTGAACATCCGCTACCCAATCTTCGTTTTCAAACACATCGGGGCTGTAGCCGTCTGAGGCCAGGGCGGTGGTCAGATTTTCTTCGCTCCACAGCTGGTTCCAGCCTGCGTAGGTGCCGGAAACTGCTTTGCCTGTCAGTTCTCCATCTGCCTCAACTGTGACAGTCATGGCCCGCTGATAGTCCTGGTGGAGAATGTCGCCCTGGTAGCTGCCGTTTTGGAAGGTGGCGGCAATGCCGGGAACGGTCAGGCTCTGCTCAGGGGTCAGATAGCCGGAGGCAGAGGGGGGGTCATAGGTGACAACGGAGTGGATGAGCACCCCATTGGTGGTGCGGGTGGTGGCATTGTCAAAGGTAAAGTCTGCATTCATGCTCCGGATCAGGGCCAGGGAGCCGTAGAGGTTCCGGTTGTAGAAATAGGCTGCACCGCAGCCATTGCCGCTGCCTAAAATATCCACACCGGGCATAAAGAACGCATCGTCGTAGGCCATGGGGGTGACGGAATCAGGAAGATCCGCAGGATCCGTAGAAATCAGGGAGTTCTTGAACACACCCTGGGCCACCATGGAGATATCCGGCAGAGAGTTGTGAACCACAATGGCGTTGAAGGGGGCCACCACATTAGAGCTCCGCTGTGTGTCCACGGTGAAGTCGGCCTTGCTCATGGCATCGGTATCCTCCAGAGCGGCAGCTCCGGTGTCCGTTACGATGTCGCTGGAGCCGCACATAAATACGCCGTACTGACCAGCATACAGGTCAGAGCCGTAGAGCCGCATTCCGTAGGTGAGATAGGTGCCGTAGCCGCCCTCTGTGGAAATGCCGGAGGAGTTTACCATGTAAGTCATGGCATCCACAGAGTCCTGGGATACTGCGCCCCAGTTGTTGGACTCCACCTCTGTGCCGTAGAACCAGGAATTGTTCCGGGTCATCAGCAGGGTTGCCCGGGCACCGCCGGAAAGCAGTTTAAAGGGAGGCATCCAGATGCTGTCCGAATGGGCCACCAGCCGGGAATTTACCGCCACCACAGAGGTGGCCCCGGGACTTTGGGTGCTGAAGGCATAAATGGGGGTGGAACGGGGGCCGTCGGAGGAAATAAGACTGTTTTCAATCCGCAGTTCGCCGGTTTCAATGCCCACACCCACACCGTGTACGGCCTCGTAGCCCAGGTCATCGTTGCCCGTTCCGGCAGAGACAGAAAGCACCGTGTTGTAGGCCCGGCCGTCCACCTCGTAGTAGGTGTCCGGGCCACCGATGGTGAACACATCTGCTTCGCCGGGCATCCGGATTGCTACGCCGCCCTCCAGCTCGCTGCCGGTCAGCTTCATGCCGGAGATTCCCTGGGCGGTGATAAATCCGGCTGCGTCCAGGGTAATGCCGTCAAAACCGGGGACCTCTGAAGCTGTTTCATCCTCAATCAGAATGCCTGCGTTGCGCCGAACCTCCTCAAAGGTACCGAATTCCTGCCCCGCTGCCGCCGGGCCTCCACCGGCACCCCCTTCGCCTGGCTTTGGGGGAGGTGAGCCGCCCATGTCTGCGGCACCCACAGGCAGAGCCAGCGACAGCAGCAGGGCTCCGGTTAAAATCAGGGAAAAACATTGCTTTTTCATGTACATTCCTTCCTTCTTTTTCGTGTACTCCCATGATAGCACAGATTATGGAAAGTTGTTCGTATCATTTTTATAGGTTGGAAGGTGCAATTTTAGAGGGGCAGCAGGCGGTTCGATCTAGCACCCAAAGCCTTCTCCTTGAGGAGAAGGTGGCGGCGAAGCCGCCGGATGAGGTGTTAC
>CAZFXB010000099.1:0-7820 GCA_964522835.1 uncultured Oscillospiraceae bacterium | reverse complement strand
GCCTTAGCCAGCAGGGTTTTACCGGTACCGGGGGAGCCCACCAAAAGGGCACCCTTGGGGATTTTTGCGCCGATGGCGGCGTATTTCTGGGGATTGTGGAGGAAATCGATGATCTCCTGGAGGGATTCCTTGGCTTCGTCCTGCCCCGCCACATCTGCAAAGGTAACACCGGTCTCTTTTTCCATATAGACCTTAGCCTTGCTCTGGCCGATGGACATACTGCCGCCCATCTTGCTGCCCACATTTTTCATCAGGAAGTTGAAGAAGAGGAAAATCAGGGCGAAGGGGATCACATAGGAAAGAAGCAGGGAAATGATAAAGGAATCATCCTCTTCAATGACCCGGTAGTATTTCACCCCATGGGCATCCAGTTCCTGAAGCAGCTCTTCGTCGTTTAGAATGCCGGTGTAGTAGAAGATACGCTGGGTTTCATCCACCTCTGCCTGCTCCTTGGTCAGCACCAGAATTCGGTCAGACTGAATCTCTACCTCTTCAATTTCGTCATTCAGCAGCATTTCCTTAAATTCGTTGTACTTAACCTCATCCATGCGGGAATGAGCATAGCTGCTGTAGATCACATTAAACAATAGTACAAAAATAACAGCCAGAACCACCATAATGATGATGGAATTTACCTTTGGCTTATTGTCCTGACTGTTTGGACTGTTCTTTTTTCCGCCGTCCTTGCGGCCGTTGGGTGTGCTCATGTACACGCCTCCCTTGAGACACATTAAAATCAACATACAATATATCACAGAATGTTTCTGAAAACAACAAATTATCATTTCGAAGTGGTAAATTTTCTGTTAACTTCCCCCGTGGCAAAGAAAGAAAAAATCCCGGAATTCCATGATAAATCCCATTTTCCTGTTGCACGATCTGCGGATACTATGCTATAATAAACTAGTTTTGACGAAATCAGCCCACAGGGCTTTGCTTTACATATTTGGAGGTACCATGAACAATCGAGAAAGAGAAATTGAAGTGAATGAAAATATGCTGGAGGGCAGAAATGCAGTAACTGAGGCCCTAAAGGCTGGACGTACCATCGATAAAGTATTTATCGCCTCCGGTGATACGGACAGTACCCTTCGGTACATTGCGTCTCTGGCGAAAAAGGCTGGCGCAGTGGTGACCTACTGCGACCGCAGAAAGCTGGACACCATGTCTGAAACCCACGCCCATCAGGGTGTTATCGCCATGGCAGCAGCCCGGGACTATTGCTCGGTTCAGGATATTCTGGATCGTGCCCAGGAGAAAGGGGAGCAGCCCCTTGTGGTGATTTGTGATGAGATTACAGATCCCCATAACCTGGGTGCCATTATCCGTACTGCGGAATGTGTGGGTGCCCATGGCATCATCATCCCCAAACGGCGGAATTCCGGCCTTACGGCGGTGGTGGCGAAAGCCTCTGCCGGTGCTATGGAATATATGCCTGTAGCACGGGTCTCCAATTTGACAGATGCTATTAAAACCCTGAAGAAGAACGGAGTTTGGGTTTATGGCACCGCAGCGGATGGTCAGAATGATCTTTTCCATACAGATTTGAAGGGCCCCTGCGCCATTGTGATCGGCTCCGAGGGCTTTGGCATGGGCAGATTGGTGGCTGAGAGCTGCGACTTTACCGTTAGTATCCCCATGAATGGCCATGTCAATTCTCTGAATGCATCCAATGCCTGTGCAATTCTTCTTTATGAAGTGCTTCGGCAGAGAATGTAATGGGAAGGGTTGAACATCATGTCAAAAGATGTTTCCAATCAGGAGCCTAAGAATACAGGGCTCCCGGGGGATACAGAAAATCTCACAGAACAGTTAAATCGTTTTCTGGAGCAGGATGATACCAGCTTGGAAGAGACGACTGAGGTGACTGCTTCCCAGACCCTGGAGGAAGCTGTGCCGGAGGAGGATGCGCAGGCGCAGATGGCAGACACCATTGCGGCAGCCATAGCCAGCACCTTCGACGAAGATGCTGCACTTCACCAGGCGCAACAAGAGGAAGCGTCTCCCGAAGAAACTACCCCGGAAGCAGCTTCTCAGGCGCCCCAGCAGCCCGAACGGGTGAAAAAGAAAGCTTCGGCAGAGGAACCTCAGCCTGAGCCCCAGACAGTGCCCGTAAACGAGCAGGCTCCGGAGAACGCAAAAGAGGTAAAAGAAAAGCCCAAGGCTGCTGTGAAAAAGGCTCCGCCTCAGAATCCCGGCACCGGGCATAAAAAGATTGCCCGCAGCCATATTCAGGTTAAGCCCAGAGAGCAGTTTGCCAGTGTCTTTTCCGGGGTATTTGCACGGCGGGCAGAGGCCCTTCCGGCGGTGGGTATAGATCTGCGCTCTGCAGAAAGAAGCTTGTCTGTCAAAACGGGGATCGATCGAATGCTTAATCCGATTCGCTACGTGATTTTGCTTCTTTCTTTTCTTTGTCTGGCAGGTCGGAAATACAGCTGGATGACGCTGGGATTTATGAAGGGCATTGGCGGTGTTTATATCTCCATGATGTTTACGCTGATCCTGCTGATCCTGAATTGGCAGAGTGTATATCGGGCAGTGCGGGATGCCGTTTATTTGCAGATATCCTACGAGACTTATTTGCTGTTTGCCACACTGATAACGGCCCTGGATGTGGTGATAACCAAAAATGCAGACAGCCTGCTTCCGCTTTTGACCATGAGCTGGTGCTTTTGTGGGGTAGCCAATTTAATGGATGCCCAGGGAAATCTCCGTTTTCTGCGGAGCACCATCACCGGGAAAAATCGAGTGGGGATCCGCATGGTGTCCAAACGATATCAGGGGCAGGACCTTGTGGGAAAAGCTCCCTCCAGCACCAACGGATTTGTTCGTAGCCAGGCGGAAATGGACGTTTGGCACAGCGGAAACAGCTGGTTTGTGCTTCCGCTGATGGTAGTGGAGGTGATTGCTTCTGCCTATCTGTGCGCAAAAACAGAGGGGAACTATATCTCTATTCTTGCGTGCCTTTTGGACATTGGTATGCCCCTGTCTATGGCACTGTGCTGTGCCCGGCCTTACAGCCTGCTTTCTCAGGCACTGTCCGGAAAAGGGGTGGTGGCCGGATGGAAGGGCATGAAGGCCCTTTCCGGGAAAAAATCCATTCTGATCTACGACAATGACCTGTTCCCCAAGGGCACAACGGGGCACAAGGGCATTAAGGTCTATGGCAGATTCACTGCCTCACAGCTGATTTCCTACGGTGCCAGTATGGTCATCCGGGCCGATGTGGGCCTGACCGAGGCGTTCACTCGGCTGCTTCGGGATGGTGACGGTGAGCTGCTGGAGGTGCGTGATCTTCAGGTTCTGGAAGGGGGCCTTGGGGGACGCATTTTTGGTGGTCGTGTGCTTCTTGGTACATATCAGTTTATGCAGCTGATGGGGGTAGATTTGCCCCGCAAGCCCGCTTCAAATGGTGTTTATATTGCGGTAAACGGTCAGCTTGCCGGTATGTTTGCAGTGAAATATGCCCTGCGCTCCGGCTCGGCCCGTGCTTTCCATCGTATTACGCAGGAACATACCCTGACACCTATGATTGTTACACGAAACTTTGCCATCAATCCTGCCTTTGTGGAGAAGACCTATAAGGCTCCGATTCAGCGCATGGTTTGCCCCAAAACCCTTCTTCGACATAAGCTATCCCGGCCGGAGGCCATGAAGGGCGGCACAGTTTGCGGATTTGTACTGCGGGATGGTATCTCCTCTTATACACGCACCGTGGTGGGAGCCCGTCGGGTTCGCCGGATGGGCCTTGTATATACAGGACTTTCTATGGCACTGACGCTATACCTGACCCTCAATACCATTTCAGCCATTTCCTCCGGGACAGAGCTGATTGAAACTACCCGTGTTCTGCTGATGCACTTCTGGCTCTGGGTGGCAGTGGAAGTAGGGGCCCGTGTGGCAGTTCGAAGCTAAAAAAATCGAGATATGGCATAAATGCACTCCTTGTGTGCCCCTATAAAGGGGCAGGGGAGTGCATTTTTACGCTTTATCGCAGAAAATTATTCGTCATTTTTCACAAAAAATACCCCAAACTGATTGAAAAACATTGCGGTATCGTATATAATCACCCCATACTCATGGAGTATTCCTGTACCGATAATTTTCTTCAGTCGGTACGAACGGGATTGGAAAGGAGCTAATTAAAATGAGCTATGCTGCTCGCGACATCCGTAACGTCTGCTTTATGGGACACGGTGGTGACGGAAAGACCGCCCTGGCTGAGAGTATGCTGTACTACACAAAGGGAACTGATCGTCTCGGTAAGTCCTCTGAGGGTACCACTGTCTCCGACTTTGATCCAGAGGAGATCAAGCGCAAATATTCAATCTCCACATCCATTATTCCCATCGAGTTTGGCCGCCATAAGATCAATCTGCTGGATAATCCCGGCTATTTTGACTTTGCTGGCGAGGTCATGCAGTCTGTCCGTGTGGTGGACGCTGGTGTTATCGTTGTTTCCGCCAAGGGCGGCGTTAACGTAGGCACAGAAAAATCCTGGAAGTATCTCTACGAGCGGAACCTGCCCAAGTTTGTTTATATTTCCAAGCTGGACGAGGAACACGCTGATTTCTATAAGACCTTCGACGCATTACGTGAGAAATTTGGCAAGACCCTGGCTCCCATCGTCATCCCCATTCTGGAAGGCGAGGAGACCGTTGGTGTTGTTGATATTATACATAAGACCGCATTCCGGTCCCACGGCAGCGTAACGGAGAGCATTGATATCCCCGCTGACCTTCAGGACACGGTAGATCAGTATTATGAATTCCTCTGCGAGGCCGTTGCGGAGACCTCTGAGGAAAATATGGACAAGTATTTTGCCGGTGAGGAATTTACTCTGGCTGAGATCATCACCGGTATTCATCAGGGCGTAAAGGATCTTTCCCTTGTTCCCGTATTCTGCGGCAGCGCCATGACCGGCCTTGGTACCGAGGCTCTGATCCATGGCCTCATCGACTTTGCCCCCGACCCCACCGAGGGCTATGCCCAGGAGGCTGTCAACGAGAACGGCGAGGAGGTTACCATCAACTGCGCCCCCGAGGAGACCCCTGTTCTCTTTGTCTTCAAGACTGTCTCTGACCAGTATGGCAAGCAGTCCTTCTTTAAGGTCATTTCCGGCGATGTTACCCCGGATCTGTCTCTTGAGAACGCACGTACCAACACCACTGAAAAGCTGGGCCACATCTATACAGCCAAGGGCAAGAAGACCACCGAGGTCAAAAAGCTCTGCTGCGGTGACATTGGCGTAGTCTCCAAGCTGGCTTCTGTTAAGACCGGTGATACCCTCTGTATTCCCGGCAGACCCCTTACCATGAAGCCTGCAGATTATCCTGCTCCCTGCCACTCCCGTGCCATCTATGCTAAGGTGAAGGGCCAGGAAGAGAAGATCGCTTCCGGTTTGACCCGTCTGGCGGAAGAAGATCTCAGCTTTACTCTGGTGAACAATGCTGAGACCAAGGAAATGGTGCTCACCGGCGCAGGTGACATTCATCTGGATGTACTGTGCTCCAAGCTGAAGAGCAAATTCGGCGTGGACTGTGAGCTCCGTGAGCCCAAGGTTGCTTACCGTGAGACCATCCGTAAAACTGCCCAGGTTCGTGGCCGTCACAAGAAGCAGTCCGGTGGCCATGGCCAGTTTGGTGATGTTGTGATCGAGTTTGCACCCGGCGAGACCCAGGAGCTCACCTTCGAGGAGAAGGTGGTGGGCGGTGCCGTACCCAAGAACTTCTTCCCCGCAGTAGAAAAGGGCCTTCGTGAGTCCTGCGAGAAGGGCGTTCTGGCCGGTTACCCCATGGTGTTCCTGAAGGCTACTCTGCTGGATGGTTCCTATCATCCCGTTGACTCCTCTGAAATGGCCTTTAAGACCGCTGCTTCTCTGGCTTATAAAGAGGGCATTCCCAAGGCTGGCCCCGTAATTCTGGAGCCCATTGGTTCTCTGGCAGTCACCATTCCCGATGACATGATGGGCGATATTATGGGTGACCTGAACAAGCGCCGTGGCCGTGTTATGGGTATGACACCTGACAGCGAAGGAAATCAGGTGGTTGAGGCCGAGGTTCCCATGAGCGAAATGATGAGCTATGCCATCGATCTTCGTTCCATGACCCAGGGCCGTGGCAGCTTCAGCTTCAGCTTTGTCCGCTACGAGGAAGCTCCCATGTCCACCCAGCAGGCCATCATCGAGGCTGCAAAGAACAGCGAGGAATAATCCAATATACATCTGCGGCCAGACCCAGGTCTGGCCGCAATTTTCCTTTGTGAGGTATCTATGACTTGTTTTTCGTTAAAGATGATCGGTCTGCTCGCCATGTTTTGCGATCATTTGGCTAAAGTAGTTCTCTCCACAGGGGTTTTGATCCCTTATCTGGGGGTGGAGACAGAGCTGTGGATCCGAACCATACTTTTGGTGGTGGGACGCATGGCTTTCCCTATTTTTGCATGGTTTACTGCGGAGGGATGCCGCAAGACATCCAACCCGAAAAGGTATTTGCTGAGACTGTTGTTATTTGCAGTGCTGTCTGAAATTCCGTTCCAGCTCTGCTTTTACGGTGGAGCGGTGTCCCAGTTGACACCTGGGTGCCACAACGTGATTTTCACCCTGTTTTTGGGTGCATTGGGGATTCTATTGGGCCAGCGCCTTCGTCAGCGAGGGCTTCCCGTGTGGTTTGGGATGCTGCTTCCGGCACTTATGGCGGTGTGGCTGGGCTTTTATTTGACAACCGACTATAACGGTTGGGGTGTTGCCCTTGTGATTATGCTATACTACCTGAAAGATGAGCGTTATCAGCTGATATTTCTGACCTGTTGGGCCACCCTGTTTATGCTGATCTGGCACGGATGGAACGGAGAGGTGCTGGTGTGGCTCAGTGGCAAAAATCACTACCTTTTAATTCTTGAATGGCTGGGATGCCTGTTTTCCGTCGGATTTCTGCTCAGCTATAATGGAGAAAAGGGGAAGGGCGGAAAGTGGCTGTTTTACATTTTCTATCCCATGCACCTGCTTCTGCTTTATCTTATTCGTTGCATCTTGCTTTTTTAAATGCTATAATGGGATAAAAACCGCTGGGAGGGCTTTATATGAGCATTCAGGAAGAATTTACAGAAATCTATCAAACATTCATCCATCGTGAGGGTGCAGACAAATTCCTTGAGTATCTCAGCGGGAAATCCTCTGATTTTTTCACCGCTCCTGCCAGTACCCGCTATCACGGCGCTTACGCCGGAGGTCTTGCGGAGCACAGTGTCAACGTATATAAGTGCCTGAAGGCATACCTGGAACGGGAACGTGTTCAGGAACTATATGGTATGAGCTATTCTGATGAAACCATTGCGCTGGTTTCTCTGCTCCACGATGTGTGCAAGATAAACTGCTATAAAGCTGGAACCCGAAATGTAAAGGATGATAACGGTGTTTGGCAGAAGGTCCCCACCTTTAACTTTGACGATCAACTTCCCTATGGCCATGGAGAAAAATCCGTGTATATTATTTCCGGGTTTATGCGGCTGAGCCGGGAGGAAGCGTTTGCCATTCGGTTCCACATGGGCTTTTCCGGAAACGAGGACAAGGGCAGTGTGGGGAAGGCATTTGAAATGTTCCCTCTGGCCTTTGCCCTGTCCGTTGCGGATATGGAGGCAACCTACTTCCTGGAAGGGAAGAAATAGATAAGAGATAATAGAGAATAGGGAATATGGAATAGATTTTGGACGGCACAAATTTGGATGATTTGTACTGTTGCGGGAGCACCCAGAGCCTTCTCCTTGAGGAGAAGGTGGCGGCTATGCCGCCGGATGAGGTGTAGAACAGGCTACGAAACAAG
>CAZFXB010000098.1:3445-7896 GCA_964522835.1 uncultured Oscillospiraceae bacterium | reverse complement strand
CCACCAGCGAGGAGCCAACGGAGCCACGGGAGCCCACCAGATAGCCATGCTCCAGAGAGTTTGCCACCAGCATCTGGGCCGACATATAAATCACATCATAGTGCCGCCCCAAAATGGCCGACAGCTCCGTTTCGATTCGTTCTGTAATTAAGCTGGGAGGATTCTCTCCGTAGAGCTCGTGCATTTTCCCATAGACCAGGTCTTTTAGCTTCTGGTCGGAGTTTTCAATGGAGGGCGGGAACAGATTCTTCGGCACAGGCCGCAGCACATCGCACATATCTGCAATCAGATTGGTGTTCTTTACCACCACTTCGTAGCACTTTTCCTCCCCCAGATAGGAGAACTCCTCCAGCATTTCGTCGGTGGATTTAAAATAGATGGGCAGATCCTTGTCCGCATCGTCATACTTTTTGGTTGCCAAAAGGATATGTCGGAAGATCTCATCCTCCGGGTTCAGGAAGTGTACATCGCCCGTGGCCACCACAGGGATATTCAGCTCTTCACCCAGCCGCACAATGGTACGGTTAAAGTTTTTCAGATCCTCATCGCTCTCTGCCAACCCCTTAGCGATCATAAACCGGTTGTTGCAGATGGGCTGAATCTCCAGAAAGTCATAGAAGGAGGCAATTCGCAGCAGTTCATCCCAGCTGCGGTTTTCCACCACCGCCTGGAACAGCTCCCCCGCCTCACAGGCAGAGCCCACAATAATGCCCTCTCGCCAGGTTTTCAGTTCGCTTTTGGGAATTCGGGGCACACGCTTATAGTATTTAAGGTGTCCATAGGAAATCAGCCGATACAGATTCCGGAGTCCCGTGTTGTTCTTGGCATAAAGGATGATATGGCGGGCCTGAAGGGATGTGACCCGGTTACCGGCCTTCATGGAGCCCATAGCCTCGTTAATCTGAGACACTCGGGTAATATTCTGCTCCTCCAGCATGGCAAAGAACCGCTCCAGCATATATCCCACCGTCATGGCATCGTCCACCGCCCGGTGATGATTAAAGTCCGGCAGGCTCAGGGCATCTGCCACCACATTCAGCTTGTATTTGTTCAGCCCCGGCATCAGACCCTGGGCCATAACCAGCGTATCGAGATAGGTAGGCGCAAAGGTGAGTCCCAGCTTCCGGGCTGCCGCCTTTACAAAGCTCACATCAAAGTCTGCGTTGTGGGCCGCCAGGGGACGATCTCCACAGAACTCCAGACATTTCGGAATCGCTTCCTCCGGCTGGGGTGCATCCCGAAGCATATCGTCAGTAATACCCGTAAGATCGATGATTTTCTGAGACAGCCGACGATTGGGGTTTACAAAGGTCTGGAACTTTTCGGTCATCTTGCCATCCTTGTAGATAGCTGCACCAATCTCGGTAATTGCATCGTTTTCAAAGCTCAGACCTGTGGTCTCCAGATCGAATACCACATACTCCTGATGGAAATCGAAGTCCTGCTTTCCCTTTACTGCAATCTTGTCGTCGATATCGTTTACAAAATAGCCCTCACAGCCGTAGAGAATCTTGATTTTCCCCTTGGCCGCCTTCATGGCATCCGGGTAAGCCTGGGCAACGCCGTGGTCTGTAATACCAATGGCCCGGTGGCCCCATTTGGTGGCCAGGGCCACCGCATCCCCCGTGGGGGTCAGGGCATCCATAGAGGACATCACCGTGTGCAGATGCAGCTCCACCCGTTTTTCCGGGGCAGTATCCAGCCGCTCTGCCTTTTTCCCCACCTCAATGGAATAGGGCTCCAGCACAATGTCGTTTTCAAATCGGCTGTAGCCGACCTTGCCGAAGATTTTCACCCACATCCCCTTCTTCAGACCCTCCAGCAACGGTTCCGGCTTGTCCCGCTTGATGTCCATATATCGGTTGACCCGAATGGAACCGGTGTTGTCGGTCATGTCAAAGTTGATGATCCATGCCTTGGTTTTGGTCAGCTCCCGATGCTCCAGGGCAAAGATTTCCCCTTCCACCACCACACGGCCGGAGTCCATGGAGATGTCCTTCATGGGGGTAACCTCTCCCTTGATGGCCTTGCCATAGAGCAGATTGGGGTTCTCTGCCGCTGCGATCTTCTGGAGCTTCACCGGCTCCTGTACCTTGGGCAGTTTGTCCAGGGCTTGCTGTCGGATTTTCTCTGTGGCGGCAAAGAGCGCCTTTGCGTCCGGCTCCTTTCCCACCACCACATCAATATGTACCTCTTCCTCGAACATCTCCTTCAGCCACATCTGGGCCTTCTGGAGATGCCGCTTCAGCATATCTTTCCCGTTTCCCTTCAGCTGAATCTCAATGGTATCTCCCGCAAGCCGATAGCTGCACCCTGCCAGAATGGAGCGGCTGGGCGCAAACTGCTCGAATAGATAATCCCCCAGATCCTCCATTCGAAATGCACCAAGGCCCTCAGGGCCATAGACGGCCTTGAGGGTAAATCTGGATATCCCGTAGGTCTGGGATATGCCCTGTTCAATTTTACGAATGGTGCTGAGGGGAATATAGTTTTCAGGACGGATGACCACCTCCGCAGAGCGGTTTTTCATGTCCACCTCTGCGGAAAAAATCCGCACCTGATCCATCTGTTCCCGGATCCTGTCCTCCGGCTGATATGCCCCGAACAGATCCAGCAGTCTAACCCTGTTTTCGTCCATGTGTTCCTCGCTTTTGTGTCTAACTTTGTAGCTTATAATGTATCAATATACGCCATCAACGCATCTGCCAACGCATCGTAGGGCAGGGTCCTTAGTTTTTTCCCCTTGGCAAACAGCACGCCACAGTCCTTGCCGCCGGCAATACCCACATCTGCCTCCCGGGCCTCACCCGGGCCGTTGACAATGCAGCCCATAACCGCCACGGTGATGGGCTTCTGGCAGTCCTTCAGCCGCTGCTCGACCTCATTTGCCAGCCCGATCAGGTCGATCTGGGTTCGGCCGCAGGTGGGACAGGAGACAAACTCCGGCCCCTCCCGGCGAAGCCCCGCCGCCCGTAAAATCTCCTTGGCGGCCACAATTTCCCGGACAGGATCTGCTGTCAGGCTCACCCGCAGGGTATTGCCGATGCCCATGCACAGAAGTCCACCGATGCCCATGGCGGATTTGATAACCCCCATGTGCTCCGTACCTGTCTCCGTCACTCCCAGATGGAGAGGATAATCCGTCTTCTCATTCATCAGGCGGTAAGCCGCCATGGTAACGGGTACAGAAGAGGACTTCATGGAGATACAAATATCGTGAAAATTCTCCTCCTCCAGCAGCCGAACATGGCCCAGAGCACTTTCTACCAATGCCTCTGCCGTGGGATGGCCATACTTCTCCAGCAGCTCCTTTTCCAGAGAACCACCATTAACGCCAATGCGGATGGGAATGTGCTTTTCCCGGCACACCTCTACCACAGCCTTGACCCGATCTCTTCCTCCGATATTTCCCGGGTTGATGCGAATCTTGGCTGCACCACCCTCGGCCGCCGCAATGGCCAGCCGATAATCAAAATGGATATCCGCCACCAGCGGCAGCGGGGATTCCTTTGCAATCTCCGAAAAGCCCCTGGCCGCCTCCATATCCGGCACCGCCAAACGGACGATCTGACAGCCTGCGGCCCGGAGGGCCTTGATTTGGTTCAGGCTCCCCTCCACATCCGTGGTTTTGGTATTGAGCATGGACTGGATGCTGACAGGCGCATCTCCGCCAATGGTTATATTTCCAACCTGAATGGTACGTTTCATTTTTTAACCTCCCATCACCAGCTTCACAATATCGTGAAATGTGACAAACAACATAAACCCAAGGAGCAGAATCAGTCCCGCCCCGTGGATATAGGCCTCGTACTTTGGGTCGATTTTCTTTTTTGTAATGGATTCAATGGCCCAGGTCACCAGCAGGAAGAAGATATGGCCTCCGTCCAGGGCCGGAATGGGCAGCATATTCATAAAGGACAGATTGATGGCAATGAAGGCACCGAAGTAGATCACGTTCATAATGCCATCCCGGGTACTCTCCGCCGCCTTCCCTGTCTCCTGAATGGTATCTACGATCCCCACCGGGCCGGACATATCCTCCATGCCCGCTCTGCCGGTGAGCAGATCCACCAGTCCCATTTTCACCATCCGGGCAAAATCGATGGAGGTCAGGGCCGCATTTTTCAGCAGTACCCCCGGGCTGTTCTCCTCCACCCCGGCAAAGGTTAGTCCATAGATGTGCTGAGTTTCCCCATCCACCAGATAATCCCGCCGGGTCATATCCAGATCTTCGATCAAAACCTTTTTCCCTTTTCTGCGCACCTCTACATCCATGGTTCCCTCTCCGGAACGCTCTGTAATCAGCGAGAAATCAGAAAAAATATACAAATTTTCTCCGTCAATCTTGGTAATCACATCCCCCACCTGGAGACCATGCTCCCCCTCCAGAGGGCACCCCTCCAGAAAGCCCGTCACCTCCAGAGTTCGAAACCCGGTGGCAGATACATAGA
>CAZFXB010000098.1:0-3435 GCA_964522835.1 uncultured Oscillospiraceae bacterium | reverse complement strand
CCGGTGAGGAAGTTCATAAAAGCTCCGGCTGCCAGGATAATGGCCCGCTTCCAGGGTGCCTTGGCGGTAAACGACCGGGGATCCGAGCTGGAACCATCCTCCCCCTCCATGGCGCAAAATCCCCCAATGGGCAAACAGCGCAGGGAATACTCCGTCTCTCCCCTGCCCCAGTGAAGAATTCTGGGCCCCATAAAGATGGCAAATTCATTGACCTTCACATCAAAGAGCTTGGCTGTAATAAAATGGCCAAATTCATGGATAAAGATCAAAAAACTGAAAATGAGAATTGCTAAAACAAGATACATATAATTAGTACTCCAATCGAACAGTTTGTATCTCTCTTTTTCCCTGTCTACAGGGGATTGGTTCTATGGTCTAAAGCCCAGTCCCCGGTTTCCCCAGCACCCGGTATGTTGATAGACACACGCTCTGGCCAGCCGGTCTGCCTCCAGCACATCCTCCAGGGTGGGGTGCTCCACCACCGGCACAGAATCCATAGCCAGTCGAACCTGCCGTGGAATATCGTTAAAGCCGATCTTATCCTGTAGGAACAGCCCCACTGCAACCTCGTTGGCACCGTTGAGAATGGCACAGGCTGTACCCTCCCGCTCCGCCGCCTCCAGGGCGTACCGGAGACAGGGGAAGTTCACATCATCCGGGGGCAGGAACCGAAGGTCTCCGCAGGTAAGCAAATCCAGGGGTTCTGTGGGGCTGGGCAGCCGATGGGGATAGGTGAGCGCCAGCTGAATGGGAATCCGCATATCCGGCACCCCCAGCTGGGCCATAATGGCCCCGTCACAGAACTCCACCAGGGAGTGGACAATGCTCTTGGGGTGTACCACCACACTGACCTTCTCCCGGGGCAGGTGATACAACCGCATGGCCTCAATCACCTCCAGCCCCTTGTTCATCATGGTAGCAGAATCGATGGTGATTTTCTGCCCCATGGTCCAGGTGGGATGCCGGAAGGCATCCTGCTTCTTTATGGTTTCCAATTCCTCGAATTTCTTACCATAAAAGGGGCCTCCGGAGGCGGTAAGAATCAGCCGCTTGATTTCTCCCCGATCACGGCAGCCCATAAGGCACTGGAAAATAGCGCTGTGCTCCGAGTCCACAGGAACGATCTCCGCCCCATATTTCTCCGCAGCCTCCATCACCAGCTCACCGGCGCATACCAGGGTCTCCTTATTGGCAAGACCGATCCGTTTTTTCTTCTCAATGGCCGCCAGCGTTGGCCGCAGGCCCACCATACCCATAACGGCGGTGATGACAGTCTCCGCCTCCTCCATGGTGGCGGCCGCAATCAAGCCCTCCATGCCGTGCATCACGGCAATATCCAGATCAGAGAGCCGCTGTTTCAGCTCCTTTGCGGCTTCTTCACTGCCCATTACACAAAGCCGGGGCCGAAACTGCCGGGCCTGCTGCTCCATTCGATCCACATTTTCATTTGCAGTCAGGGCACAGACCTGCACCCCCAGATGCTCTGCCACAGACAGGGTCTGACGGCCAATGGAGCCTGTGCTCCCTAAAATAGATATAGTCCCAATTCTCATAGTTATGACTTCCTTTATTGAAAACAGGCCGGAAGGGTCTCTTCCGGCCAATTTTGATTTAAGATAACACCGGGATCAGCATCAGCAGCAGTTCCACCACGGGAGCCGCAAAAATCACACTGTCAAACCGGTCAAGCACACCGCCGTGGGCCCGAAAAATGGTTCCATAGTCCTTGATGCCTCGCTCCCGCTTAATCATGGAGAAGCTGAGATCACCCACAATGGAAACAGCCGAGCCAATCAGGCCGTAGATACAGCCATAGAGATAGTTATAGGAAAGGCCAAAGGCCGCCTCCATCACAAGGCCATATACCACCATGGACAAAATGCCCACCACAAAGCCGCCGATGGCACCCTCCACCGTCTTTTTAGGGCTGAGTACAGGGGCCATTTTATGCTTGCCAAAGAGCATTCCGGCAAAGTAAGCGCCGGCATCTGCAATAAAGGGGATCAAAATGGGAACCAGCACCAGATGCCTTCCATAGTCCCCCATCAGAATACGCAGAATGGAAGAAAGACACAGGGGAATCACCACACCTGCAAACAGGGCAGCCAGCACCCCCTCAAGCTTTACCGCCGGATAAGCCTTCAAAGCCAGGCAGAAAACAACCAGACCGAACAGCACCGCCCCCACCACAAAGGGCACCACAGGGCATCCGACAAAGCTCCAGACAGCCACCAGCACAGCGGCAATCATGCTGCACACCACCATGGCCATATCTGTAAGAATACCGGTGGTTTTCAGCAGTTCACTGACCGCAATGGCAGAAAGGGCCCCCAGGGCTGCCGCTGTCACCACAGGGGGACAGAGAAACAGGATCACCAGCAGCAGCGGAATTCCCACCGCTGCCACAAGCAGACGAGATTTCATAGTTTAAATTCCTCCAAAGCGACGGTTCCGGTTCTGGAATGCCTCAATGGCCTTATCCAGCTCCTTTTCGTCAAAATCGGGCCACATCACATCGGTGTAATAAAATTCTGCATAAGCAGCCTGCCACAGCAGGAAATTGGAGATTCGCATCTCCCCGCCGGGACGGATAATCAGATCCGGATCCGGCACTCCCTCAGAATACAGGAGCTGGGAGAATTCCTCTTCCGTCAGGCTTTCCGGGTCCGTGCCCGTTTCCTTGCAGTACTGGGCCCATTTTTTCGCTCCCCGAAGGATCTCGTCCCGGGAACCGTAGTTGATGCACATATTGACCTGAGAATCGTGGAACTCCTCCGACTCTCGGCTGGCCTCTTCCGCCAGCTCCCGCAGCTCCGGGGACAGGGCAGAAAGATCACCAAAGAAGCAGATTCGAACATGATTCTTCTTCATATCCCGGATGGCTTCCAGCAGATAGTCCTTCATCAGGGACATGATCTTGCTGACCTCCTCCGGAGGCCGTTTCCAATTTTCCGTGGAGAAGGCATACACCGTCAGATACTTTATCCCCACCTCACGGCAGTACAGGGCGATCTTCCGGAAGGTCTCTGCACCCGCAGCATGACCCGCCGTTCTGGGCAGATGACGCCGGGTGGCCCAGCGGCCATTGCCATCCATGATAATGGCAATATGCTGGGGCACAGGCAGCTCCTTTTTGGTCTCTGTTTTCTTAAAAAACGCCATAATAAGCTCCTTCGCTGTGTTTCATAAAGATTTGAGAAAGGGTCTCCCCTTTCCCAAATCAGGATGAATTACAGCTCCATCAGTTCCTTTTCCTTCTTGGCAACCTGATCGTCTACCTTCTTGATGTAGTCATCGGTAACCTTCTGGAGATCCTTCTCAGCAGTTTTCTGCTCGTCCTCGGTGATCTCGGACTTCTTCTTCATGGCCTTGATAGCATCCATAGCATCCCGACGCACGTTCCGAATGGCAACCTTTGCATCCTCACCATACTTC
>CAZFXB010000097.1:0-7899 GCA_964522835.1 uncultured Oscillospiraceae bacterium | reverse complement strand
ATGACCCAAACCTTTCCGGTGGAAAGAAGCTTTTTCACGGTCCAGGGGGAGGTCTTCATGTACTGGAGCCCCTTTTCCAGCTCCTTTTTGGCGCTTTCAGCGTCAAAATTTTTATCGTTGTCAGGGTATGCGCCAGCCTGTTCGGGATAGTCCCGGACAAAGATGGCCACCAAAACAAAGAGTACAAAGGAGGCAATGGCGTAGAAGGTATAGACCTTGGGCAGACCGCCCAGGCTCACCAGCTTGCCCACAAAGCCGGAGGTTACGGCGGCGGACAGGGGGAACCCAATGGTGACCCAGCCCATAGCCATGCCCTTTTTCTTTGGGAACCAGTTGGAGATCACGTTGAGGGAGCAAATGTAGCAGAAGCCCATGCCGCCTACAGAGGCCACTGCCAGACAGATGAGATACACGGCAGGGGTGGAGGCGTTGCCCCAGAACAGACATGCCACACCGGTGATGAGCAGCGAGATCGCCCAGCTCCAGCGGATGGAGATCTTGTTGGAAAGGACGCCCCAAATGGCGGCACCCAACACAGCGATCCAGGCGGTGACAGTGGAAAAGCCATAGAGCATATTGCTGTTCCAGCCATGGGCACCGGCAAATACATCAATGACAACGTTGAGAGAGTCGTTGATTAGGGAAGAGTCCAGCATAATGGACAGGAAGGTGAGGATTAGAATACCCCAGCCCTTTCGTCCGTAGTTTAAGCCGGTCAGGGATGCTTCTTGTTTCTTGGTATCCATTTTTTCATTCTCCTTTTATGTGGCCCGGGACGGTTGGTCCGGCCGTCCCGGGGATTTACGAATCAGAGATTCACAGCGGCGTAGAAGGCCTCCTTGGTGGCCCATTCTACTGTTCTGGCCTTGACGCAGTCGCCAATCTCGGAGAAGTGGGGGGCTGTGCCAATGAACTGGTCTGCCTCCTGAATCCGGGCCTTCATGCCTGCGGCCAGAATCACATCGTCAGCAGTGAGGGTAAGCTGCTGACCATCCTTTTCGTAGGTCACAGAGGAGCCGGTGATGGAGATGCAGCGGGCCTGGCAGATCTCCCGGAAGCCGGGCTCCTTGCCGATCTCTACCATGAGCTCATCACGATGGGTGGGGGATGCATCGGGGGCCAGAGCGGACTGCATCTCAAGGACGGTGACGGTCTTGCCCAGCTTAGCCAGGTGCAGGGCCGTTTCACAGCCCACCTGGCCGCCGCCGATGACGATGACCTGTTTGCCCAGAGCTTCCTCTTTGCCGTAGACAGATACGGCGGTTTTGGCCTGCTCCACACCGGGAATCGGCAGGATCAGGGGTTCGGCACCGACAGCGACCAGTACAGCATCGAAGCCGGTTACCATCTCGGGGGTGGCACGGGTGGACAGCCTGATATCAATGGGCCGCTTTTCCACCTGACGGATGAGCCAGTTTTTATAGTTTTTCAGAGGGTACTTAAAGGAAACATAGTCGGAGAAGACCAGATTTCCGCCCAGAACATCCTTTTCTTCAAAGAGGGTGACCTGATGGCCACGATCACAGGCAATCATGGCACTGCGCATACCGGCAGGGCCGCCGCCGATGATGGCCACTTTTTTGGACTGGCCCGGTGCTTTCACCAGCTTCTGGAGACAGGCCTCCAGTCCGGCGGTGGGGTTCACGGTGCACTGGAAGTGGTTTCCGTAAACGGTGGAGTCATGGCACCGCATACATTTGACGCAGGGAGTCACATCCTCACCACGGCCCTCCAGAGCCTTGTGGATCAGCTCGGGATCAGCAATGAGGCTCCGGGCCATGGTGACCATATCGGCCTTGCCTTCCCGAATAATTTCCTCGGCAGCATCCAGAGATTCTACTGCACCCAGTGCCACAATGGGCACGTGGATCCGGCCGGATTTCTTGAAAGCCTCTGCCACAGCAATATTGGGCATGGGAGGACGGAAGCCACAGGGATGTACCCAGGTCATCCATTTGGGGTTGTGCATTCCGGCGGAGACCTGGAGAATATCCAGATGATCCTGGATCAGCTCACCAATACGGATGCCTTCCTCAATGTCGATGCCCCCCTCTTCAAACTCGGTGCCGGAGATGCGAACCTCGATGAGCAGCTTTTTGCCTACCCGGGCCCGGATGGCATCCAGAATCTCGATGAGATAGCGGCAGCGGTTTTCGGTGGAGCCGCCGTACTCATCGGTGCGCTTGTTGGTCAGGGGAGAGAGGAACTGCGCCAGGGGGACGCTGTGGCCGGAGTGGATCAGAATTGCGTCAAAGCCGCAGTCCACCAGATCAGCAGCAGCCTGAGCCCACTCCTCCTTGAAGGCTTCCATGGCCTCACGGGTGATTTCGTGGCCCGGGAACCAGCCCATAACGCTGCATCCGTCAGAGACGGTGTAGCCATCGGGGAAGATACCGATGAGCTCCATGGAGATTTTTGCTCCGTGGAAATGAACCCGCTCGGCCAGCTCCACCAGCTTGTTCCGGTGATTGTGCTGATTTACATCCCAGGCGGTGTGCTCACCATCGTCCGTGACGACCTTGCCGGTTTTGAGGCCGGCCACGGTGACCATGCCCACACCGGCCTTAGCCCGCTGCTCGAAGAAGGAGATGGCCTCCTCCGAGGGGTAGAGCTCCCCGGTGTACATGGAGTGCATGGTGGAGGGAGCGGAGACAATACGATTTTTAAACAGGACACCCCCGATGCGGGCAGGGGTCATGCTGTAGGGATAGTTGTTCATAGGTACCTCCTTAGCCGTTGGGAGCGATGAGAATTTTCAACTGGCCCTTCCGATCTTTCCGATCCAGGCCCATTTCCACTGCGTCCTCCAGGGACACAATGTCGGTAACCATGCCGGGGAAGCACATCTTTCCGGAGGCCACCATGTCCAGATAAATCTTTACATCCTCTTCCGTGTAGGTGAAGGAGAACTGGAAGTTGGGCTCGGAGATGGAGAAACGGCCGGGAACCAGAGCGGTCATGGGCTCCTGAATGGTGCCGATGATGGTGACCTGTCCGCCGGGCTTTACGCAGCTATAGACACAGTTGGACAGGGAGTTCATGTTGCCTGCACACTCGTAGACCACATCTGCCCCCACGGGGGAACCCAGAATCTTCTGAATCTCACCGGCAAGGTCGGTGCATTCCCTGGAGTTGATAAAATAGTCGGCACCGTAGGACTTAATGAGGGCTTCCTTAGAGGAGGTGGTGCCCAGGGCGATGATCTTGTTGGCACCTGCGGCCTTCAGAATCTGAATGGCGGCCAGACCAATGGGGCCAGTACCGGAAACCACCACGTTATCACCCACCTTGAAGCTGGAGTTGCGGATGCCGTGGAGGGAAACGTAGATCACATCAAAGAGGACAGCCTCCTTGGGATCCACGCCCTGGGGCACCTTGACCAGCATGGTGTGGGCCACATCGGGCACCAGCATATACTCGGCGTAGCCACCGTCGGGGCCGCCCAGACCGGCAGTCCGGGGGAATCCGTTGATGCAGATGTTGGTTTTGCCCTGACGGCAGGAGGGACAGTCTTCGGCGCAGTGGGAGGGAGGGCCGCAGAGGATCTGGTCGCCCACCTTGTAATCGGTGACGCCTTCGCCTACCTCTACCACGGTGCCCACATTTTCATGGCCCAGTACGGTGGGGAGGTGGACGAAGGGCGGCAGCTCGCCATGCTGATAAAATTCAATGTCGGTGCCGCAGATGCCAACATAGTCGATCTTGACTACCAGCTGGTTCTTGCCGGCGTGGGGCATGGGCTTTTCTTCCATACGGGCGTCATGCTTTCCGTAAAATACGATGGTTTTCATAATGATTCGCTCCTATCTTTCTTTTCTTGGGTGCCTCCCAGGGCTCCGGGGGTACCGGAGCCCCTGTAGGATGGCATTTATTGAGGAAGGCTTCGGTATGGCACAGCCGAAAGCAGCCTCCGAATCATTCGGGCCGGGAAGCCTGAATGAATTCTGCGTATTTCTTCTTCCGGGCACGGGCTTCCTCGGTCTGCATGGAGGTCCGGGCCTTCTTTTCGTTGTTCTGAATGTCATCGCCGTGAATGAACTTGCCGGAGACGGAGTCGTGGGCATGGGGGAGCCACTTCTCTTGGTCAAAGGAGAACTGGTATTTTCCGTCCACACGTTCCATTACGCCCTCGGTGCCGCAGAGGCAGCAGACAGCAACGCCGTCCTCCTGGAGATAGAAGTTGTTGCTGTGACAGTGGGGACATACGCCCTGGGGGCCCTTGTAGTCCTGATTGATGATGCCGTGTCCGGGAACCAGTGTGCCATCGGCCACCTTCTTTGCGGCCTCATACAGGTTCAGGCCAATCTGATGGGCCTTGGCAATGGCCTCGTCGTTCATAATGATGTCCAGGGACCAGGGGAAGCACTGGTTGTCAATGAGTGTCCACTTGGGGGTCAGTGCCTGGGTGGCAAAGTCACACTGGATCCGGGTGGCCCAGTCGCTGCCGCCGATGCCGTATTACTTAGGCAACCGATATCCTTATAGTAGATATCGATGGCTTGTAAACCATGTTTGCTGTGTTTTACTTCTCGCAGTTGAGAAGTTCTCGCAGTCTTGTTTCTGTTCAATCGTTGCTATAAATGCTATCATAAATCTATCTTCCGGAAGAAAACAAAGATTGGAGCTGATTATATGAAAATTGGGCTAAAAATCAGAGAACTGCGTCAGTCTGCTGAGATTTCACAGGAGACACTTGCCCGTGCGTTGTCTGTGACTCCACAGGCAATTTCTCGTTGGGAAAATGGGACTACGGCACCGGACATTTCCTTGCTTCCTGTTATTGCAAACTACTTCGAAGTATCTATCGATGTACTGTTTTCCTATGATACTACAGCCACCCAGCGGGAAATTGAATGCTTCTTCGATCAGTATTATAGTCTTCTTCAGGAATCTGAAGAAGATGCACAAAAGTTGCTTCAGAATACAGTGAAACGTTATCCTGGACAGGAGGCGTTACGGCTTTTGCAATGCTTTCATCTGAAGGCACCAGATGATATTCCGGCCAAAATCGCACTATGTAAAGAACTCTCTAAATCTGAGAACCCTACCGTTCGCACGGAAGCGATTATTATAATGGCGAATGCTTATCATAAATTCGGAGATGAAACTCGAATGCGGGATATGCTTTCCCTGCTCCCGGAATGCGATGTTACAAAGTTGTCTCTTTCCGCAAAGTATTACTCCGGTGAGGAAGCTATGTTATACGCACAGCGTCAGAAGAGCAGCTCTTTGGCAAACCTGTTCGATATGATGCTTCGGATTGCCGAATTGTATCAGGAAAGTAGTGACTCCCACAAAGCATCTCAAACACTCTTTACTGCTAAGTTAATATTGGAAGCACTCAAAGAAGATGCTGCTTATATGTTCCCCAAGGGGAACAGAGCAGCTTCTACATGGGAACGGTTCTCAGAAGAATACTATGGGGCCATACAGAAACAACTGGCAGAAATCCAGGCATAGTCCTGGGGAATTACTTGCTTACAACCGCAATGGCACCGATCACAGTGCCGTTGTAATCCTGCAATATGTGCAACGCAAAGCGGAATAGTAATCACCAAATTGATGAATTGTTAGAGGCAAAGTGATAGTTCGGTGTCTGCCCCAACATCGAACGGATATGCTCAGGGTGAGAACCTGTACATAGGACACTATGGACTTATATTTCCATAGTGTCCTTACTCTGTTCATATTGGTACGGGATGAGTTTATGTTGCAGCATACATGTAAAAACGATAAAAGCACACTACGGAAACAAAAAATCCGTAGTGTGCAATATTTCTCCTTAGCGGTTACTGGCAGATGTCACTGTGGAGCCTCCGCATTTGCAGGAGCTCCTTTTGCGGCAAAAACAACAGCTTTTCAACCAGGTGGAAGTGTGGTATAATAAAATGTCAGGAGCTGCGGGGTATTTGTAAACATTCCGCAAATTTCCTTGAAAACAGCACGGCTTTCTTGCGCTGCTGTGGTATAATAAAAAGAAAACATAAAAATATAGAAGGTGTTTGAACATGACGAAAATTGATATTTTTTCCGGATTCCTGGGGGCTGGTAAGACCACCCTCATCAAAAAGCTGATTGGCGAGGTCTACGCTGGACAGAAAATCGTACTCATTGAGAACGAGTTTGGCGAGATCGGCATTGACGGCGGCTTCCTTCAGGAGGCTGGCATTGAGATTACCGAAATGAACTCCGGCTGCATCTGCTGCTCTCTGGTGGGTGACTTCGGTGAGGCTCTGAAAAAGGTTATGGAGGAGTATCATCCTGACCGGATCCTTATCGAGCCCTCCGGCGTGGGCAAGCTCAGCGATGTGGCCCAGGCTGTGGAGAAGGCAGAGACTGCCGATATGGAGATCGGCTGTATGGTGGCTGTGGTAGACGCCACCAAGTGCAAGGTCTATATGAAAAACTTCGGTGAGTTTTATAACAATCAGATCGAAAATGCGGGAACCATTATTCTGTCCGGTGAGGAAGCTATGTTATACGCACAGCGTCAGAAGAGCAGCTCTTTGGCAAACCTGTTCGATATGATGCTTCGGATTGCCGAATTGTATCAGGAAAGTAGTGACTCCCACAAAGCATCTCAAACACTCTTTACTGCTAAGTTAATATTGGAAGCACTCAAAGAAGATGCTGCTTATATGTTCCCCAAGGGGAACAGAGCAGCTTCTACATGGGAACGGTTCTCAGAAGAATACTATGGGGCCATACAGAAACAACTGGCAGAAATCCAGGCATAGTCCTGGGGAATTACTTGCTTACAACCGCAATGGCACCGATCACAGTGCCGTTGTAATCCTGCAATATGTGCAACGCAAAGCGGAATAGTAATCACCAAATTGATGAATTGTTAGAGGCAAAGTGATAGTTCGGTGTCTGCCCCAACATCGAACGGATATGCTCAGGGTGAGAACCTGTACATAGGACACTATGGACTTATATTTCCATAGTGTCCTTACTCTGTTCATATTGGTACGGGATGAGTTTATGTTGCAGCATACATGTAAAAACGATAAAAGCACACTACGGAAACAAAAAATCCGTAGTGTGCAATATTTCTCCTTAGCGGTTACTGGCAGATGTCACTGTGGAGCCTCCGCATTTGCAGGAGCTCCTTTTGCGGCAAAAACAACAGCTTTTCAACCAGGTGGAAGTGTGGTATAATAAAATGTCAGGAGCTGCGGGGTATTTGTAAACATTCCGCAAATTTCCTTGAAAACAGCACGGCTTTCTTGCGCTGCTGTGGTATAATAAAAAGAAAACATAAAAATATAGAAGGTGTTTGAACATGACGAAAATTGATATTTTTTCCGGATTCCTGGGGGCTGGTAAGACCACCCTCATCAAAAAGCTGATTGGCGAGGTCTACGCTGGACAGAAAATCGTACTCATTGAGAACGAGTTTGGCGAGATCGGCATTGACGGCGGCTTCCTTCAGGAGGCTGGCATTGAGATTACCGAAATGAACTCCGGCTGCATCTGCTGCTCTCTGGTGGGTGACTTCGGTGAGGCTCTGAAAAAGGTTATGGAGGAGTATCATCCTGACCGGATCCTTATCGAGCCCTCCGGCGTGGGCAAGCTCAGCGATGTGGCCCAGGCTGTGGAGAAGGCAGAGACTGCCGATATGGAGATCGGCTGTATGGTGGCTGTGGTAGACGCCACCAAGTGCAAGGTCTATATGAAAAACTTCGGTGAGTTTTATAACAATCAGATCGAAAATGCGGGAACCATTATTCTGTCCCGCACGTCTAATATGAAGGAGGACAAGCTCCAGGCAGCGGTGCAGATGATTCGGGAGAAGAATCAGAAGGCCGTAATTGTCACTACCCCCTGGGAGCAGCTGACAGGCCAGCAGATCATGGAGGCTATGGAGCAGAAGGATTCTCTGGCTGCGGCACTTCA
>CAZFXB010000096.1:0-7912 GCA_964522835.1 uncultured Oscillospiraceae bacterium | reverse complement strand
TGTATTTGACATGGCTGTTGGAATTAATGTGTATCAACCCGAAAACATTTCCGACGACGCCATAACTGGTTTCCCATTCGAAATCTGGGAGGGCGACTATACCTCCGATCAAAGTTTTGTAGCAACCGTAGTTGAAAGCACGTACTTTGACGTTGGCGATAAAATTGAGTTTTACCGGGTATCCGATTGATTGAATATCTTATCGTAAACGTTTGCTTCAACATCGTATATTTTGAAACAGCGGATTAACATTCACCTATTTATGCAGAGGGGGAATTCCAACGGAACACCTGCGTTCACCTATTACTGACTTATCCACACTGCAAGCTGGATACGTGTTTCGAGACGGCTTTGTTTTTACTGCATCTGACATTGCAAATGTATATGACGCAGTCGTAATACGCAACCCCAGCAATGCCGTTAATATGTACAGCCTGGGTATTTCTTCACATACTTTGGAGGAGCATATTTCCCTTATTCGTCAGTACAATCTCAAAAAAGCAGTTATTATCGCAGATGATATCAGCTTTCTCAGTCGCTGCCCCTCTCTAAATTGGATTTGGGTTCAGCCCTCCTGGTCTGCACCGGATGGTTTCGATTTTTCCCCCTTATATCAACTTCCAAATCTGTCTTTCCTGCGCTGTGAAACCGTTTATGGAAAAAGTGAGGACAAACACGGTGTACTGGATTATCGAAAAACAGCAGGCTTAGAACGGGTATACATTAACGGCGAACAGGAACAGCTTCATTTTGATGAACTCCCCTCCCTATGCCAGCTTTCTGCCTCAGGGGTAAAGCACCGTAAAACTGTAAACGAGTTTTTCTCAAGTCCTGTTCTGAAACATCTAGATTTGTCATTCTGCGGAATCGAATCTCTGGACGGCATAGAAAAGAGCACAAATTTGGAAGAAATAAACCTGGAATACAACAGAAAGCTCCATGATATTTCTGCACTTTCCCGTGTTGCAGATACACTAAAGGTTCTCCATATCCTGAATTGCCCCAAAATCACAGATTTCTCTTGCCTGTGCTCGCTTACACAGCTGGATGTACTGGATCTGCATGGGAATAACCTTCTTCCCAATTTAGGGTTTCTGCAAAAAATGAAAAACCTGAAATTATTCTCCTTCAGCATGAACGTGTCTGACGGAAACCTGGACCTGTGCAAAACCATCCCTTGTGTATACTCCGAACGAAACAGGAAGCATTACAACTTAAAGGATACTGACTTGCCAAAAGACATGGCCCCCATCCGTGCCGCCCGAAACAGGCCAACCTTATGTTAACTCTGATTTCTATCGCCCTGATAGACTTATCCAGCCCCCTACGCTGATTACAATTCCAGCGTAGGGGGCTGCCTTTATTTCAGATTAACAGATTCCAAAATTGTTTCCTTCAGCGCCGCATATACCAGACGGTATGCCTCATCAGTAAGGTGGATTCCGTCCGCAGAGAAATCATCCTGAAGATATCCTTTCTCATTCTTCAGAACATCCGACACATTGACGAAATTCAACTCCAGCTCCTTAGCCAGTTCCTCCACCCAAACATTGCACTGATCTACCAGTGCGTTGGGCCGGAAGGTATTCTCCTGGCTGGGGTAATAAGCCATCACATAGATGTTGCATTCCGGAAGGTTATCCCGCAGGTAGGTCAACAGATCACGGTAGCTATCATACATGAACTGCATATCAAAAACACCGGAGGCAATTCGATCTACATCTACAGAGCCAATATTGATAAATATCGCACCAGGCTTCATGGACACAATGTTTTCCTGCTGTGCTGCCGCAAAGTCTGCAATGGTAGTTCCACCCATGGTGACATTACCAATGGAGACTTCGTAACCATCCTCAGCAAGGTATGTTCCAACATCAAATCCACCCATCAGAGACGAACCGCAAAACATAATTCCGCCTGCCTCCATGGTCTCATCAACACCGCCCAGTGCAGGAACGCCCCCCGGAGGAGGAGCACCGGCTCCACCGGCAGGAGCCCCGCCAGGACCTTCTCCGGTATTTGTCAAATCCGAAAATGCGATCATGCCGTTGTCATTTACGGCCACATGAACTGTAACTGTATACACATTTCCATCTGCATCTGCGGAACTGGCAGTTATATCACATACACCTGCTTTTGCTCCGGAAATCGTCAGATTCGGGCCATGCGTTTTCACCGTACAAACCGTCTCGTCGGTGATTTCGTTCACTTCAAACTCCGCTTCGCTGCCCAGAATATCACTGTACAGGAAAATATCCTGGACACGTCCACTGTTAATGTCCAGCTGTGCTTCTGCTGTTCCACCTTGGATCAAGCGGACGGCATAGCTGCTGGCCGTCAAATCCAGTGCTGGAGCTTCTGCGTCAATTACAGATTCCATTGTCTCCTCCTTTTCCTCTGGCACAAGCTCTGAAGCTATCACCTCAGGCTCTTCCGCAGGGGTATTTTCCGGTGCCTCAGGAACCTGAACTTCGGTCGCAGATACAGGTGTACTTTCTGTTTCTGAGGCAGCTGTGTTTCCGCAGCCTGCTACAACAAGGACAACCATTGCTGCCAGCAGTACCAACGCAAGCATTTTTTTCATTTTTAATCCTCCTTTTTTGCGAAAACTTTTTCGCTATTTGAAGTATAGCATTTACTTTATATTCAGTCCAATATATAATATCAATGTCTATATTCATCTTATATTATTAAAGGACAGTGGGATCATGGAAATACGTCAGCTTGAATGCTTCGTAAAAACAGCAGAATTAGGAAACTTCACCAAAGCAGCAGATCTTCTGCACATATCACAACCAGCTCTCAGCAACAATATTGCACTGCTCGAGAGAAATCTGGGGCTAAAGCTCTTCGATCGGAATGGAAAACGAGTCACGCTCAATAGTAATGGAGCCAATGTTTTGGAGCACGCACGGGAGATATTAAACCAGCGTGATCAAATCTACACCTATTGTCAACTAAGTAAAAACGGCTCTGGAAATCGTGTTTCCATCCGAATGACCGCAGCATCGGAATATTTGACAAATATCTTATCTGATTTGCGTTCCGCTCATCCAGAAATTGCAGTTCAGACATACCAAAACAGCGGCACAATGAGCCAGGATGATGTGGATATTCTCATTTTTGCCTCGATTCAGAAACATACCTATGCTACAGATCACAGCGTTCTCTGCGAGCACTTGGCTCTGGCCGTCCCGCAGGGGCATCCTCTATATGAACATGACAGCGTATCTATGGCTGAGATTGCCCAGCACCCAGTAATCAGCCTGATGTCCGGAAATGATATGCGGATGCTGGAAGATCACTATCTCGAGCAGGCGGGCGTATGCTTTTATCGAGAAGTGGAGTGTGATGTCCCCGCTACCATGCGTTCGTTACTCCGGGGAGGTTTTGGTATTAGCCTTGTTCCCACTGTCACATGGAAACTGCAAGACTCACCGCTTCATTTGATCCCTATTCGAGAGTATGAATGCATCCGGTATATCAATATACACCTGCCACATCCCGAGCGTATCAACAAAAATGTTGATATCGTTTTTCGTAGAATTGAATCCTTCTTTCAAGGAATCTCATAATACAAGGGTCATCCTCCACCGCTCCCAATTTGCCCCCTTCGCTGGTTTGCTGATTGGGACTTTGCTGGTGGCATTTCGCCGGATTTCGTACCTTTCTCCCATAACATACAAAAATCCCTCCAGGGGCCTTGGCTGCCACCTGGAGGGATTCATTTATATTATACTTCTACGCTCTGGCGGAACAAAATCTTGTCCGAGGCTGCGCCCACCATAACTTCCCGGGGGCCCTGGGCCAAAATCCACTTGCCCTGACTGCCATCGGGCTGTTCTGCAACCGGAGCCATGATATCCCAATAGCTCAACTCCCGCTGGCGGATCCGCAGGGACACAGGCCGGGATTCGCCGGGGGCGATATCCTCCACCCGCTGGAAGGCAGACAGCTGCATCTTGGGAGACTGGGCATACTCGGGAACCTGCGCCTCTCCCAGGTAGACCTGAACGATCTCGTCGCCTGCCATTTTTCCGGTATTGGTGACGGTAAGTGTCACATCCAGCACCGTCTCCCCCTGAGCCTCGGCTTTCTTCACAGCAAAATCGCTGTACTGGAAGGTGGTATAGCTCATACCGCTGCCGAAGGCAAACCCAGGCTCCACACCGGTCTCCGCATTCCAGCGGTAACCGAAATTCAGGCCCTCGGTATAGTGGGACACAAAGGGGGCTCTGGGGCCCTTTTCCGGATCAGGATCGCCTACCCGCTCCTTAGTGATCTCCGGAGTTTCCGTCAGGCAGGTATCTTCATGCCGCTTGGGGAAGGTCATACACAGCTTACCGCCGAAGTTCTTTTCGCCGGAAAGCAGCTCCGCAATGGCCTTGCCTCCGCCCTGTCCTGGATGGAAGGCGCAGACATAAGCCTGGCAGTTTTCCAGCCAGCCCCCATCGGTGGTGACAGGATTGGCACCATAGGTCACCACCACTACTTTCTTCCCGGCAGCCTTGGCCGCTGCCTCTACCTCCAGCAGCATCTCCTTGTCCTGGAAGGACAGGGTCACGTTGGCACCAAAGCCGGGGAAGCCACCGCCGCCAGTCCGTGCAAGAATGACCACGGTATCTGCGGTTTTTGCCGCCTCCAGTGCCTTTTGCTTCGTATTTTCGTGATAGTTAGGGGTCACCCAGCTGAGGAGCAGGCTCAGATCCTTACTCCAGAAGTAGGCTGCGCCGCAAACCACCACTTTATATACCTTGCCAGCCTCCAGCTCCACCCGGGCACGGGTGGTGGTGGTGCCGTCATTGGTGGAGCTCATATAGCCCCACTGATATCCAAGCCCCGGCTTGCCGGTGCCACCGGCACGGCCCAGCTCCTTATCTCCATCAAACACAGCCACGGAGCCACTGCCGCCGATGTACTGAAGCACAAAGGAGAACCGTCCTGTTTCCGGAGCCTTCAGATAGCCCGTCCAGGTAAACGCCTGGCCCTTCCGCAGTGCCTTTCCCTTGGGGCCATTGAAATAGCCCTTGGTTCCGGTACGGAAATCTATGGTCTCATCGGTTCCGGCAAAGGAGCCGGTTTCAAATCCAGCCATATTCACAGCTTCCGGATCCTTCTTGGGGCCAAAGCCTGCATCAAAACCGGTGAGGACACTGGCATCCTCCACCCGGATTCCGTTGGTACGCACCCAGCCCTTTTGGGTGCAGGCTTCATCCTGGTATACGCACTCCCCGGGTACGGTCACGCCAAAGGGATCCTTATAGGGCTCCGCCAGAATTTTGGCATCTTTGCCCCAAATTTTCCGAAGGGCCTCCGGCGGGGTCTGCATATACTGAATCATACCAAAGGAACGCTCAATACCCACGCCGGCATGATAATACTTTGCCGGGTAGCCAATGAAGGCAATGGTCTCTTCCTTGCGAAGGGGCAGCGCATTTTCCTCATTTTTCAGCAGCGTAATGCCCTTTTCTGCTGCCCGGGTCACAACTTCGTTGTGATAGTCGTAAAGTCCTGCGGAACGATCCTGCCAATAGGTCTCTACAAGCTCAATGGGCTCTGTCCGGCCGGGCTGATCCTTGGCCAGACCTGTATCCGGATCAACTTCCACCAGATTCAGGTATCCACCAATACCGTAGGCCCACAGGGCATGGCGACAGCAGTCATCAATATCCTCCATGGTGATGAGCCCCGCACGAAGATAAGCCCGCACGTTCTCCAGGGTATTGAACCGGAGGCCCATTTCCACATCGGTACCCAGGCCCACAGAGCACTCCCGGTTACCGCCTGCATCTGTGGTAAAGCAGCCCTTCCAGCCCCACATATCCCGGGCCACATCCTGCTGCATATATCGGCTGGATGCGGTAAAGTAACCATTGAGGGTGTTGTAAGAGGTCATAATGCTGGACAGCTTTGCCCGACGGCAGGCCTGCTCAAAGGGCTGGAGGTAAGCGGTATGCAGGGTCTGCTCGTCCACCTCTGCGGTTTGCAGAGTATCACCGATGGTATTATAGGCACCCATGTGCTTGCCCATGGTCATACCGCCGTTTTCCTGAACGCCGGAGACCTCTGCAACCCCCATTTCGGACACCAGATAGTAATCCTCGCCGTAAATATCCTTGAGCCGATGCCAGGAGGGGCTTCGGCCCACATCCAGCTGGGCACCCAGCTTCATATTGGAGCCGATGCTTTTCAGTTCCCGGCCATACATGCTGCCGATTTCGTGGGCAATCTTCGGGCTGAAGGTGTTGCCCACCAGCAACGGCTCTGGGGGAGATGTGGTCTCATAGGCCGCCCGAATTCCCGGAGGGCCATCATGCTGCCGCTGAACCGGCACGCCCAGCCGGGCAACGCCCAGACCATACATGGTGGTACCACCCCGCTCCGGATCCAGACTGCCGTCCACATAGAGCAGGTCTATTTTCTCACCGAAGGTCATGGTTTTCACCAGAGCCTCCACCTTCTTGTCGATCTCCTCCTCCGGAATGGCATAGATCAGCTCCCGGGGATATTGATCGGGAAACACCGCATTGGGAGACTCATTTTCTACCGGAGTCGGCGGCTCCGGCACAACATAGCCGTCATGCTGGCCGCTTTCCATGAAAGCCTTAACCGCCTGCTCGGTATATTCATCGCCGCCGGCAATCATAGTCTGTTTTCTTGCCATGGGAATTCCTCCTCGTATCATAGTGCCTCTATTGTATTCGATTTTTCGGTTACAAACCAACGGTCTATGTAGAGAAAAGGTAGACATTTATTTGATTCGTCCTGACAAGTTTGAAATTTTCTCCGCAGTTCCCCCGAATCACAGTTCCGGCTTAAAGCAGGGCATATACTGGAGCTTAAACAGGTTCTGTTTATGAAGCTTGTCGATTCGAGCCTTTTTCTCCTGATCCTCAATTTCCCCGGTGCGAATATACCGATCCAGCTCCGCATAGGTGAAGCCCAGATTGTCCTCATCGGTTTTTCCTGAGAGCCCGTCAATGGGGGGCTTGTCCACCAGTACATCCGGCAGTCCCAGCAGCCGTCCCAGCTCCTTTACCTCCTGCACCGTCAGACCGGACAGGGGGGAGAAATCTCCGGCAGCATCGCCGTAGCGGGTGGAATAGCCCACATAGTCCTCGCTGAGATTGCAGGTATTCACCACCCGGCCATTCATGCTCTGGCCCACAGCGTAGAGGGTGGTCATGCGGATCCGGGCAGGGAGATTGGTGTGGGCCTGGCGGGTCATGGGCACCGCAGCCTCCACCTGTTTTTCCAGCCCCTTCACCGCATCCTGAATATTGATTTCAAAATGCCGGATCCCCAGATGATTTACCAGGGCATAGGCCGCATCGATATCATGCTGCACACCGCAGGGCATCAACACACCAATAACCCGCTCCTTGCCCAGGGCCTCCACACAGATGGCCGCTGCCACAGAGCTGTCCTTGCCACCGGAAATTCCCACGATGGCATTGCAGTCCGGCCCGTTTTCACGAAAAAAATCCCGGATCCATGCTACACACTGATTCTTAACAGATAATGCGTCAAACATAATAATTCCTCCAAAAGGATGTAATAACAACCCCCGGAGCCTGATGTGCTCCGGGGGTTGTTACCCTATCGCATCGGCGATGAGATAATCATACACCAATTATTCGAATTCTGCAAGGGCTTTAGCCAACTGCGTCCGTGTCATCGGGTTGCTTTTCATTTGCAACCCTGATTATCAGCGTAGCAAAAAGAAGTAACCGCCCGACTCCACATCAGCAGTTACTTCTAGTTTAACTCTTGGGGCCAACCGTCTACCGGCAGTGCCCTTTCATTTATAGTATAAGTGCAGGCTTGCAAATTGTCAAGCCTGCACTTATTGTGATTTTTAGAAGTAGTAGAGCTCCTTAGCTGCACGGGTCAGCTCTTCCCGATCCTCGGG
>CAZFXB010000095.1:5382-8031 GCA_964522835.1 uncultured Oscillospiraceae bacterium | reverse complement strand
CTGGTCTATGACCCCAACAAGTGCATTCTCTGCCGCCGCTGCCAGCGCACCTGCGCTAAGATTCAGGGCAAGGGCGTACTCTCCGTCAGCGGCCGTGGCTTCAACGCCGCCATTACCACCAGCTTTGAAATGCCCTGGGACAACACCGAATGTGAACACTGCGGCAACTGTGCCGCTGCCTGCCCCACCGGTGCGCTGGTCACCAAGGACAACCTGGCAAATTACCGCCCCTATAACATTCAGCGGGTTCGCACCACCTGCCCCCACTGTGCCACCGGCTGCCAGATGGATCTGATCGTCAAGGGCGGCAAGATCGTAGGCTGTGAGCCTGCCGATGGCGAAAGCAACCGTGGTACCCTCTGCGTCAAGGGTCGGTTCGGCTCCTTCAAGTTCGTCCACAGCGGCGACCGGATCACCGATCCCCTTATCAAGGATCGCACCACCGGAAAATTCCGCAAGGCTTCCTGGGACGAGGCCCTCGACCTGGTGGCTCAGAAGTTTATGCAGATCAAGAAGGAATACGGCCCCAACGCTCTGGCCGGATTTGCCTGCTCCCGCAGCCCCAACGAGGATATTTACATGGTGCAGAAGATGGTTCGTACCTGCTTTGGCACCAACAATACCGATAACTGTGCCCGTGTGTGCCACTCCGCCTCTGTTTCCGGTCTGGCCATGACCCTGGGCTCCGGTGCTATGACCAACCCCATCTATGACATCACCCACGATGTGGATGCCATTTTGCTGGTAGGCTCCAACCCGGAGGAGGCCCATCCTGTGGTGGGTGCCCAGATTCGTCAGGCTGTTCAGAAGGGCACCAAGCTGATCGTGGTAGATCCCAGAGATATTGGCCTTGCCAAGTCCGCCGCTGTTCATCTGAAGCTGAAGCCCGGCACCAACGTGGCCTTTGCCAACGGCATGATGAACGTATTCATCACCGAAGGCCTGATTGACGAGGAATTCATTAAAACCCGCACCGAGGGCTTCGAGGAGCTGAAGAAAATCGTTCTCGAATATACCCCCGAGCGGGTGGGCAAGATCTGCAACATTGATCCCGAGGATCTTCGTACTGCTGCCCGGATCTACGCCAAGGCGGACATGGCCCCCATTATCTACTGCCTGGGTGTCACCGAGCACTCCACCGGTACCGAGGGCGTTATGTCCATGTCCAACATGGCTATGATGGTGGGCAAGCTGGGCCGTCCCGGCTGCGGCGTGAACCCCCTCCGTGGCCAGAACAATGTCCAGGGTGCCTGCGACATGGGTGCTCAGCCCAACGACTTCCCCGGCTATCAGAAGATTACCATCGACGGCAAGCCCAACCTGCCCGTCATCGAGAAGTTCGAGAAGGCCTGGGGCTGTGAGCTGCCCAAGGAGCAGGGTCTCCACGCCACCGATACCTTCAACGCCATGGTGGACGGTCGGGTAAAGGGCCTTTACATCTACGGCGAGGATCCTGTGGTCACCGACCCGGACACCCACCACATCATCAAGGCCCTGAAGAGCCTGGACTTCTTCGTGATCCAGGAGCTGTTTATGACCGAAACTGCCATGCTGGCCGATGTGGTTCTTCCCGGCAGAAGCTACGCCGAGAAGGAGGGCACCTTCTCCAACACGGAGCGTCGTGTGCAGCGTGTCCGGAAAGCCGTTACCGTCCCCGGCAACATGCGGCTGGACACTGACATTATCTGTGACCTGATGCGGCGCATGGGCTACAATCAGCCCACTCTGACCGCTTCGGAGATTTTTGACGAGATTGCCGAAGTGACCCCCAGCTTCCACGGCATGAGCTATGATCGGCTGGATAACTCCGACGGAAAGTTCCTCCAGTGGCCCTGCCCGGAGAAGGATCACCCCGGCACCCCCATTATGCACGTGGGCAAGTTCTCCCGGGGCCTGGGCTGGTTCTATCCCGCCGAATACATCCCCGCCAAGGAGCTGCCGGATGAGGAATATCCCCTCATGCTGACCACCGGCCGTATTCTGTACCACTACACCACCCGTGCTATGACTGGTCGTACCCCGGAGCTGATGGAGATTGAGGGCAACGCCTTCATCGAGATCAACACTCAGGACGCTGAGAAGCTCGGTGTCCGAAACGGGGAGCGTGTCAAGGTGCTCTCCCGTCGTGGTGAGATCACCGCCGAGGCCAGAGTGTCTGGAAAAACCAACCCGGGCGAAACCTGGATGCCCTTCCACTTCCCCGATGGCGACTGCAACTGGCTCACCAATGCGGCCCTGGATAAGTACGCCCGGATTCCGGAGTACAAGGTCTGCGCCTGCCGGGTGGAGAAGATCCCCGAAAGCGAAAGCTATACCGCCGACGGCACCTATATCTCCCAGAAGCTGCTGGCCCAGCTGAAGCAGGCCGAGCTGAAGGCCCAGGCCGCCGGAATCATCGAAGACTAAATATCCTCTGAATTTCCAAGGGCTGTCTCATTCCCAGCAGGTTCCCCCAAAGGATCCTTGCAAACCAGTAACCGATGCAGGTTGAGACAGCCCTTCCCAGAATCAAACGAAAGAAGGTCTGTCTATGAAAAAACATCTTGCCACGTTTCTCTACGCTGTTTTGGCTGGCATCTGCATCGGCCTGGGGGGCACCGTGTTTCTGCGGGTAAAGGATCTGTTCCCCGGAGCCAACATTGTGGGTGC
>CAZFXB010000095.1:0-5282 GCA_964522835.1 uncultured Oscillospiraceae bacterium | reverse complement strand
GGTGTATCCGTGTTTATTCTTTCCGGTACGGAGCATTCCATTGCAGATATGTACTACTGGGCTGTGTCCGGGGTGCTGGTGGAGCAGCCCCTGGAAAGTCTCCTCTATCTCATCACCATCTCCCTTGGCAATGTCTGCGGTGGTGTACTCTTCCCCCTGGTGGAAAAAGCCTATGTCAAGCTGAACGAAGCATAATATGAAGAACGAAAAGGGCGTGTTGCAAAATGGGTTGCAACACGCCCCTTTTTCTGCGCCCCTCAATCATTGTGGAACCTGCCCGGATGGAGGCGGCAGTCTGTTTTAATTTTTGTACACTTGCAACAGCATTTCTGGTTGCTCCAGGGCAAAAAGAGACCTGTTTTCTCCGTCAAAAGCCGTTGCACCCCAATGATCTTTGCCCTATAATAAACTTGCGCATTTATTTAGAAGGAGGAATAAATTTATGATGATCCCGGAGAAATATGAGGTATTTTACCCCAATGTGTACACCCCGGAGGAGCAGGCCGCCATTGACCGGCTGCTGAAGGGTGACATGGGAGGCCCTCCCGGCGGCCCCGGGGGCCCTGGCGGCCCACCCATGATGAAGGAACAGGTATACCAGAAGGAAAAGCTCCACGAGGTTGTCATGCGGATGCACGCAGAGCAGATCATCCCGGACAATCCCCTGTACAATGACCCAGAGTACGCCAAAAACACCTGGTACGGCGGTCTTCCTATTATTCCTGGCTATGTGGAGGCCCTGGCCATGGCCATGCTGCCCAGGGAACTGGGCAATATGTGTATGCCGGACTGCCAGCTGCCCGGTGATGCCTACGACCATCAGGTTGAATATTTTGCTCCCATTATCGCCGGTGATAAGGTTACCTCCTGCCCCGGCCCTGTGGAGCTCATTGATATCACCCCCAAGGAAGGAAGCATTGTCCGCTGCTTCATTCTCATTGCCTCTGCGGACATTATCAATCAAAGAGGCGAGGTGGTGGGCCGCTCCACCACCCGGTTCCCCAATTTTTGCTGTCGGCTGAAGCCCGGCATGGAGCCGGATGCCTTCGTTCATCCCTTCAATCGTTACATGCATCCCGCCCACCAGTATACCGATGCAGACTACGATCTGCTCAAAGGCATCTGGCAGAACGAGAAGATCCGTGGCAGCCAAGTCCTCTACTGGGACGATGTAAACGTGGGCGACTACACCTGGACCACTGCCGAAGCACCCGTAACCCAGATGGACATGATCCGTATGTACGGCCAGGAACTGATTGGCTGCGAATCCGTCAAGGGTCAGGTTCTCAGTGGCCACATCCGGGGCACCAAGAACCAGTATGGCGTATACGAAAATATCATCAGCCACTACAAGCCCGATCGGAGCCCCTTCTACAACTACACAGGCCGTGATTTCTGCGTCCGGAACGTGACCAACTGGGCCGGAGACATGGGCTTTATCACCATGGTAAACTGGCGCATGGTCAATGACTTTGAGCCGGAGAAGCAGGCCAACCCCTTCCCCGAAGGTTTCTATCGGGAAAGCTATCTGCTGAAGGTGCCGGAGCTCCGGGAAAAGGGTGCCTTTATCAACACCCACGGCATGGGCCCCGACTGCGCCATCACAAAGGGCTATGTCTATGACAAGTACGAAAAGGACGGCCAGTATTTCGTAGATATTGCCCTCTGGTGCGAAGATCTGGACGGCAACTACCACACGGAGTGCGGCATTACGGTTCGTCTGCCCAAGAAATAATCCTGTCCCAGCGAACGAAAACTTAATAAGGAGTGTGTGACCATGAAAAAGCTTTTCGCAATAATCCTGACCCTTGCCATGATCCTTAGTCTGCTGGCCGGTTGCGGCGGCAGCGGCAGCAGCAGCGACCCCGGGCCCCAGACCAGCGCCCCTGAAACCAGCGAAACCCAGGAAGCCCCTCCCGTTACCGAAGACACCCCCGCTCCTCCGGCGTCGGATTCCTCTCTGGAAGCCTCCTCTGAGGAGGCTGTGGCTGTAGATCCTTCTGTGGAAAAACCAGAGGACTATGTGCTGCCCATCTATGAGGAGCCTGTGGAGATCAACGTGTTTTACCCCGTTCGTTCCGGCAATCATCCCTCCAAGTCCGATCCCAAGCAGCTGTTCTGGGTGCGGCTTCAGGAAAACCTGGGCTACAAGATTTCCTGGACAGAGCCCTATCAGTCTGCTGCTTCGGAGCAGTTTAATCTGGTCATTGCCGCAGGCGACTTCCCCCATATCGTCTTTGAATCTCTGATCGCCCAGCAGGGCTCCGCCTATACCGGCGGCTATGACCTGGCGGTGGAAGAGGATGTTTATCTGGAGCTGACCGACTATCTGGAGGACTACGCCCCTCACTACAACTACCTGCTTCAGGATCCCGGTATCTACAATGATATTGTCACAGAGCAGGGCCGAATCGTCTCTTTCGCTACCATCAACTCTGTAGCCGCAAAGACCGGCATGGGCCCGGTATTCAACACAGAATACTGGGAAGCTACCGGCCTTGATCTGCCCTATACAGTGGATGAACTCCACGAAATCGCCAAAGCCATGAAGGCAAATGGTGTAGAAAAGCCTCTGGCCGTTACCGCAGAGGGCAGCATTGTGGAGGGCCTTGTCACCCAGGCCATGGGTGCTTCCATCGCCGGCACCCCCATCATCGACAACGCCACCGGGGATCTGATTCTGGATGTAACCACCCCGGAAACCCGTGCCTATATTGAGCTGTTCATTGAATGGTACAACGAGGGGCTCCTGGACAAGGACTTTGCCTCCATTTCCGAGATGGACTTCACCCCCTTTAACAGCGGCACCGTGGGCACAGCCTCCGGCATGGGCTTTATGCTGGACAGCTACTATGCCATGTACGGCGTATATCAGCAGCCCATCCCCATTCTTCACAGTGATGGACTGGAAAAGGGTCAGGTTCTTCTGGACAGCTGGCCTTCCTCCCTGGTCAATTCCATGCCCGGTATTGCCCTGACCACCGCCTGCGCTGATGACGACCTGATCGAAGCCTGTATGCGGCTTTGCGACTTCTTCTACAGCGACCAGGGCTTCGTGGTCTGCAACTACGGCTGGGTCGAGGGCGAAACCTACGAAAAGACCGCCGATGGCAGTCTGATTCCCAACGATTTCTTCAACGACCGGGATCCTGATCTGAAGATTGCCAACAAGTCCATGTACACCTCTGACAGTGACTTTGGCTATGTATACCCCAACTTCAACTTTGACATTGGCTCCGAGACCATGATGGAAGCCGCCGAGTGCTGGACTCTGCCGGAGGATCAACCCAATGCCCTCTATACTACGCTGCCGGGCAATATGAAGCTGAACGCCGATGAGTCTGCCCAGATCTCCACCCTGCTGGCGGATCTGCAGACCCATGTAGAGACTACCATCCTGCTGTGGATGACTGGCCAGACAGAGCTTACCGATGACAGCTGGAACGAATTTGTCTCTGACTGTCAGTCCATGAGCCTGAGCGAAATCCTGGAGGTTTACACCGGCGCATATCAGCGTTACATCTCCAAGTAACCCCTTTCCATACCAGAAGCCCTGCTCCAACCGTGAGCAGGGCTTCGCATGTTTATTCTTCCGGATTTACATGAACCATAATGTGTTTTACCTTGGGAAATTCCAATTCAATGGCATCATGGACCCGCTGGGCAATTTCGTGGCCCTGAGACAGGGTCTTGTTCCCATCCGCCCGAATCTCCAGATCCACATAGATTTTGCTGCCAAAAACTCGGGTGTTGATAAGATCTACCCCCAGAACCCCTTCCTGCTGGCAGGCGCAGCCACACATGGCCGTCTCCGTATCCTGGTCGCAGGCATGATCCACCATCTTATCGACAGCATCCTTAAAAATATCATAGGCGGCCTTGGCGATAAACCCACAGATCACCAGGCTGGCCACAGGATCCAGCACCGGAAATCCAAGTCTGGCCCCCAGAATGCCCACCAGCGCCCCCACAGAGGAAAATGAGTCGCTGCGATGGTGCCAGGCGTCAGCCCGAAGGGCTCCGGAATCATATCGATCGGCATATCCCTTCGTATACCAGAACATAGCCTCCTTGGCGACTATAGACACCACAGCCGCCACCAACGCCAGCGCACCGGGAATCTCAAGGCTTCCGTAATTGCCTCCCAGAACGTTCTCCAGGGCCTCCAGACCGATCAAAACACCTGTAATCAGCAGAATCACCGCCAATACAATGGCCGCCACACACTCAAACCGCTCATGGCCATAGGGGTGATCCTCGTCAGAGTCCTTCGCTGATATTTTCACACCAATAATTACAATAATACTGCTCAAAACATCCGATGCAGAATGCACCGCATCACTTACCATAGCTCCCGAGTGAGCCAGAATTCCCGCCAGGGCCTTAAACAAAGACAGGATCAGATTCCCAATAATGCTCACCATTGAAACTCTGGTGGCCACCGTCTCAAAGCTTTCCGTTTTTCTCATAAGCGCCTCCTATTTCAAATGCTCTGCAAAAGACAAAAAACACCCACGAATCCAGTAAACAAATTACTGTCCCGTGGGTGCAAAATTTCCACTGTCACTTTTGTGACCCGGCTCCGAGGAATGCTCCTCCGGCCTGTTCAGTTTGTACTGTATTTGCAGTGCAAAGAGTATCACAATTATAGCCGCAATTCCCTTCTCTGTCAAGAGCCCCGGCTATAATTGTTGCGATTCCAGCCCTTCCATGGTATACTAGAGCTCAGTACACAAGGAAAGGAATTTCGATATGAATATGCAGAAAGCATCCGGCCTCCGGCAATGGATGCAGATTTATTTTCTCTACCGCAGCGCTTTCCCCAAGGCCGAGCGTCGGCCCTTTTCCGCCATCCGCTCCATGAGTAAAACCGGCAAGGTGGATGTGTGGTATTTTAAAGAAGAGGGCCAGTTTGCGGGTCTGGCCACCACCATCAACGGAGACAACAACCTGACCCTTTTAGACTATTTCGCTGTCAGTGAAAAAAATCGGGATAAGGGCTGGGGCAGTAAAATGATCCCGCTGATTGTGGAAAAATATCAGGGCCGTCACCTCTTCGGCGAGATCGAGGCTCTGGATCCCACCGCTGAAAACTACGAAAACCGGAAGCGGCGGAAGCAGTTCTACCTGCGCCTGGGCCTTGTAGCACGGGATATCTATGTTCGTTTCTTCGGTGTTGAGATGGAGATCCTCACCACAGGCTATCCGATCACCTATCAGGAGTATGAAGACTTTTACCGCAAAAACCTTGGCGAGGCGTTTGCAAAGAATTTGGAAGAGAT
>CAZFXB010000094.1:0-8094 GCA_964522835.1 uncultured Oscillospiraceae bacterium | reverse complement strand
GTTCCGACCCGTTAAAGCAGCGGAGCGCATGACTGTGCGCAGAGCGGGTGTTTTTGCACCAACCAGGGTGGTACCGCAGGAGTTTTGCTCTTGTCCCTAGTATAGGGATGAGGGCTTTTTTGTTATATTGCCCGGTGAAATTCCCCCAACCTCTAAAAATTCAGTCGAATTTTTATTAGGAGGAAAAATCCATGAAAAACCTGAAAATCACAAAGAAAGTAATGTCCATGCTGATGGCAGGTGTACTGTCCCTGTCCTGCTGCGCCTGCGGCGATGGCGCTGCAAGCACGGCATCTGCGCCCCAGAGTGCCCAGGGAGGCGCCGTGTATAAGGTGGGCATTATTAAGTATGTAGATGATGCCTCCCTTGACCAGATCCAGGCAGCCATTCAGAAAGAGCTGGATGTGAAGGGCCAGGAGTTGGGCGTTACCTTTGATTATGAGGATTATTCGAAGAACGGTCAGGGTGACAGCAGTACCCTGAACCAGATCGCAGCAGATCTGATTGCAGATGGGGTGGATGTGATCGTTCCCATTGCAACCCCTGCGGCACAGGTGGTTCAGGCAGCAACAGAAGATAATCAGATTCCGGTGGTGTTTTCCGCTGTGTCGGATCCGGTCAGCGCCGGCCTTGTGGAGTCGTTGGATGCTCCCGGGGCTAATATCACCGGTACCTCCGATGCCCTAAATGCCAGGGCGGTCATAGACCTTATGCTGGCAGCCCAGCCCGATATGAAGAAGCTGGGGATCCTCTACGATCAGGGACAGGATTCCTCCAAGCAGCCTGTTGCAGATGCCATCGCTTATTGCGGCGAGCTGGGAATTGAGACGGTGGAGAAGACCGGCACCACCAATGACGAACTGACCCTGGCAACGGAAGCACTGATTGCGGAAGGTGTTGACGCAGTGTTTACCCCCACGGACAACACGGTGATGACAGCAGAGCTGGCCATCTATGAAAAGTTTATTGAGGCCAACATTCCACACTATGGCGGCGCAGATTCCTTTGCGCTGAATGGAGCCTTCTGCGGATATGGTGTAAACTATGTCACTTTGGGTACAGCTACAGCAGATATGGTGGCAGAGCTGCTTGTAAATGGGGCTTCTCCTGCTCAGACGGCTGTTCAGATCATGTCCAGCGGCATTGCTATGGTGAATACCGAGACTGCTGAGGCCATCGGCATTGACTTTAGCGGCTTTGGCGGTCTGGTGGAGGAGCTGAAGGAGACCACCACCATGGAAAGCTTCCAGTAAGATCATAGGAACCAGGGCGGCAGGCACCGCCCTGGTTCAAAGAGGAGGAACATAAATTGGCGAATATTTTCACACTGAGTACCTTTCAGACGGCTATGGAGATGGGCTGTATTTATGCACTGGTGGCCCTGGCTCTGTTTCTAAGCTATACAATATTAAATATTGCGGATCTGTCCACCGATGGCTGTTTTACACTGGGCTGTGCGGTGTGCTGCCAGGTTACCCTGATGGGCCATCCTGTTCTGGCGTTGCTGGCTGCCATGTTGGCTGGGGTGCTCTCGGGCTATGTAACTGCATTTTTGCAGACACGGCTTGGGGTGGAAAGCATTCTTGCAGGAATCATTGTGAATACTGGGCTCTATACCGTCAATTTGGCTGTTATGGGTTTTTCCTCCACACTGAGTATTTTTAAGGCAGACAATCTGTTTTCCTTAGCGAAGGAATCCATCGGCACGGTGACCGGAAGCTGGTACAAATTGATTCTGGCTGCGGGAATTGTCATTTTGGCCGGAATTCTCCTGGTGCTGTTTCTGAAAACAAGACTGGGCCTTTCTATCCGTGCCACCGGAGACAGCCCGGATATGATTCGTGCTTCTTCGGTAAATCCTGCCCTGACCATTACGGTGGGACTTTGTATTTCCGGCGCTTTGACTGCACTTTCCGGTGCGGTGTTGGCCCAGTATCAGAAAAGCTGCGATATTAACCTGGGCACCGGTATGGTTACCATTGCGCTGGCCTCTTTGATTATTGGACAGACCATTGTGGGCAAGGGCGGCATGACGAAGAAAATGCTGGGTGCAATTCTTGGTTCCTGCCTGTATCGCCTTATTGTTGCGGTGGCACTTCGGCTTAATGTACCTGCGGAGTGTATGAAGCTGGTGTCTGCGGTGATCGTGGCAATCGCCATTGGATCTCCTGCACTAAAGACTTATATCGCCAAGAAGCGGAATCAGGCATCCCGCCGGGGAGGTGCAGTATGCTAAAGATCAACAATATTTCGCTTACCTTCAATGCTGGAACGGTCAACGAGAAAAAGGCTCTGGACAATTTGTCTTTACACCTGAGTGAGGGAGAATTCGCTACCATTGTGGGCTCCAACGGAGCCGGAAAATCTACCCTGTTTGCGGCTATAGCAGGAAACCATATTACAGATGAGGGCAGCATTGTTTTGGCGGGCCAGGATATCACCTTTATGAAGGACTATCATCGAAGCCAAATGATCGGCCATCTTTTTCAGGACCCCATGAAGGGGACTGCACCCAATATGACCATTGAGGAAAATCTGGCCATTGCATACCTCCGGCAGTCCCGGGGAAAGTTCGCCTTCTTCAGCACCATTAAGAAATCAGATCGGGAAATGTTCCGAGAAATGCTTTCCCAGTTGGGGATGGGCCTAGAGGATCGGATGAAAAATCCTGTGGGCCTGCTGTCCGGTGGACAGCGTCAGGCATTGACATTGCTTATGGCCACCATGGTGACACCTAAGCTGCTGCTTTTGGATGAACATACTGCGGCCCTGGATCCAGGCACCGCAGAAAAGGTGCTGGATATCACAAAGCGTGTGGTTGAAGAGCGCAAGATCACCTGCCTTATGATTACCCACAATATGACCCAGGCACTGGAGCTGGGAACCAGAACGTTGATGATGGACTCCGGCCGAATCGTGCTGGATGTAGGTGGGGAGGAGCGAAACAGTATGACTGTAAATGATCTGCTGGAGCGGTTCTCGGTCAGCGCTGGTAGGAAGCTGGATAACGACAGAATTTTGACTGCAAATATGGAAGGTTAAGGAACAGGGGCTTGCCCCTGTTCCTTTTTTAAAAGTGGGAGAAAAAGTAAGATATTTTATGTATCTCCTTGAAATATCTCTCCGACTGCGGTATAATAGCAAATCATAATTAGGTTATTATTGCGGTTTTTCAGAAATGTGAAAAAATGCAAAAGCGCAGGGATGAATGTCAAATGTATGAACGCTATATCAAACGGATACTGGATATCCTGATTGCTTTGCTGGGCTTGCTCCTTTCGTTCTGGATTTTTATCATTATTTATATTTTGATTAAGGTGGATGATCCAGGGCCGGTGTTCTTTACCCAACGACGGGTGGGAAAGCATAAGGAGTATTTTCAGCTTTATAAATTCCGGACCATGAAAATGGCTACGCCCCATGATATGCCCACCCATTTGCTGGAGCATCCGGAGGAATATATTACCCGTGTGGGAAAATTTCTTCGGAAAAGCTCTCTGGATGAGATCCCCCAGCTAATCAACATCCTCAGGGGGGATATGAGTATCATTGGGCCTCGCCCTGCCCTTTGGAATCAGGATGATTTGGTGGAGGAGCGAGATAAGTATGGGGCAAATGATATCCGGCCGGGTCTTTCCGGATTGGCACAGATCTCTGGACGGGACGAGCTGGACATTGAAGAGAAAGCCAGACTGGATGGCGTATATACCAAACAGGTGAGCCTCCGGATGGATTTAAAGTGCTTTTTTGGAACGATTTTACCGACTCTGCGTGGGGATGGCGTGATTGAAGGTACCCATGCAGACTTACATGAGATGGAGCGTAAAGAATGAAGATCCTGATTGCGACCAATCACTCCTATATGCTGTATCGGTTCCGGCGTGAATTGATCGAAGCCCTTTGCGAAGAGCACGAAGTGGTGCTCTGTATGCCCTTTGTGGGCCATGAGGAGGATTTTCAAGCCATGGGGCTTGAATGTATTCCGGTGGAACTGGATCGGCGGAGCACCAACCCGTTCCGAGATCTGGCGCTCTTTGGACAGTATCGAAGAATTATGGATGTGATCAAGCCGGATGTGGTGATTACATATTCAGTAAAACCAAATATTTATCTGGGCGCTCTGTGTCGGCTTCGTCGGATCGCTTACTTTGCAAATGTGCAGGGGCTGGGAACGGCCTTTGAACGACCGATTCTGTCGAGAGTTGTGGCACGGATGTACCGTGTTGCTGTTGGCGGGGCAAAAGGTGTGTTTTTTGAAAATGAGGAAAATGCCCAATTCTTTCAGCATTTGAAAATCGTGAAAGAGAATAAGACCAAGGTGTTGCCTGGGGCCGGCATCAATTTGGATTCATATTCCTGTGTTCCGTTGGTGGATGACGGCGTCTGCCGGTTCTTGTATCTTGGCCGCATTATGCAGGAAAAAGGGATCGACGAATTTTTTGCGGCGGCGAAAGCGCTGAAAGAAAAATTCGGGCACCGTGTGGCCTTTGATGTGGTTGGGTTCTATGAGGATGCCTACAAAGAAACGGTTGAACAGCTGGTTGAAGAGGGCGTGATTCGCTTTCATGGATTTCAGACGGATGTGAAGCCCTTTTATGAGGCTGCTAGCTGCGTGGTCATGCCCTCTTACCACGAAGGTATGTCCAACGTGCTTTTGGAGGGGGCTGCCATGGGCCGTGCGCTGATTACAACGGATATTCCTGGTTGCCGTGAGGCGGTAGCCGACGGTGTAACCGGATTCTTGTGCCCGGTGAAATGTGCCGAGGGATTGCAGCAGGCCATGGAACGGTTTTTTGCCCTTGGTTTCCAGCAGCAGGCAGAGATGGGCCAGCAGGGACATGACTTTGTGGCCCAGCGTTTTGATAAACGAATCGTGGTGGAAGCTACCATCGCATATATACATGATGCCTTGAACAGGACTTAGGAGAGTTTTCATGCTGCAAAGTACATTTTTCCTGATCTGTTGGGTGGGAACGGCCTGGCTGTTTTCCTGGTTTTATCAGATTTCGCAATGTGAATATGTGCTGGGAGAGCGGCAGGAGCGGTGTGTCTGGCCTGTGGCTGTGGTGGTATTCCTGCCGGTGTTCATGCTGGCTGCCTTTCGGGGTGATGTGGGGGACACCTATGCCTATAAACAAATGTACAAGGAGCTTCCGGAGACCTTTTCCGGGCTTCTGCAGATGTTGCCTACCGTTACGAAGGATGCGGGCTTTACAGCACTCAGCGGTTTGATAAGGCTGCTTTTGGGCGGTAATACGACCGTATTTCTATTTGTGATTGCCCTGATTCAGAGCATTTTTCTGGTGATGGGTTACCGGAAGTACTCCACCAACTATCTGATGTCGATATTTTTGTTTGTGGCATCCACCGACTATCTGTCCTGGATGTTCAATGGAATGCGTCAGTTTGTGGCAGTTACGCTGATTTTCGGCGCAACCACATTGCTTTTGGAGAAAAAATGGCCATGGGTCATTGCGGTGATTCTGCTGGCATCTACCATGCACCAGTCTGCACTTCTGATGATACCCGTTGTGTTTATTGTTCAGTGAAAGGAATGGAATCGGTGGTCGGTTTTGTTCCTGGGGCTGGCACTGGTGGCGGTAATGTTTGTGGATCGTTTTACGAACATTCTGGATGATATGATGCAGGAAACCCAATATGCCAATATGGTAACGGACTGGAATGAGTGGGGAGATGACGGCACCAACGTATTTCGTGTGCTGGTGTATTCTGTACCCACTGTGCTATCCCTGGTGGGCCTCCGGTACATCCGTGCAGAAAATGATCCTGTTATTAACCTGTGTGCCAATATGTCCATCGTGTCCACAGGACTTTATATCATCTCCATGTTTACCAGTGGCATTTTTATTGGACGACTGCCCATTTATGCTTCGTTGTATAATTACATTCTGCTTCCCTGGGAAATCAGCCGTATGTTTGAGGAAAAGTCTCAAAAGCTGGTCAATGGAATCATGGTGGCGTGCTATTTGGTGTTCTGTTGGTATCAGATGAGTGTGGCGTGGGGATGAATTATGATTAGAGTTTTGCAGGTAGTAACCTATATGGGCCGTGGTGGCTTAGAAACCATGTTGATGAATTATTATCGAAACATGGATCGTGATAAGGTACAGTTTGATTTTTTGGTACATCGACAGGAACGAGCTGATTATGACGACGAAATTGAAGCATTGGGTGGGCGTATTTATCGCCTGCCCAGGCTGGTTCCCTGGAGCAGTCATTATAAGCGGGAACTGAACCGATTTTTTGATAAGCATCCCGAATACCAAATTGTCCATGTTCATCAGGACTGCCTTAGTTCCGTGATTCTGAAAATGGCGAAACAGCACGGAGTTCCTGTGCGAATTGCTCACAGCCATAATGCAAGCCAGGACAGAAACCTGAAATATCCCATCAAGCTTTGGTACAGAAGAAGCATTCCTAGGTTTGCCACAGATTTGTTTGCCTGTGGGACACAGGCGGGAGACTGGATGTTCCAAGGACAGCCCTATACGGTGGTTCAAAATGCTATTGATCCCACGGTATATACGTTTTCAACGGAGAAAAGAGAAAAAGTCCGGGCACAGTTGGGGCTGACGGACGAGCTTGTGGTTGGTCATGTGGGGCGGTTCTTCAATCAGAAGAACCATATGTTTCTGCTGGAAATATTTTCAGAAGTTATAAAGCATGAACCAACTGCAAAACTGATGCTGGTTGGAGATGGCGATGATTTCCTGCGGGTGCAGGAAAAAACCAGAGAATTGAAGCTCCAGAACAATGTAATGTTTTTAGGGGTTCGCAGTGATGTGGCGGATTTGATGCAGGCCATGGACGTATTTGTGTTTCCGTCTCTGTATGAGGGGCTTCCTGTTACCATGGCAGAAGCACAGGCAACAGGACTTCCCTGTGTGATTTCTGATGGGGTCTCTCCGGAATGTATTTTGACGAATGATCTTGTTGGCGTTTTATCCCTATCTGATGGAACAGATGTCTGGGCAAATAGGGTGATAGAACAGGCCGGAAAGGTAAGAAAAGATTGCAGTGGTGAAGTGGCTGCCCATGGCTTTGACATTCGAAAAGAAGTAGAAAAACTACAGAATTTTTATGTGAATGCTTATGAAAAAATCAAGTGACGTTTTATTGACGGTATTTACCCCGGCGTACAACCGGGCGCATACCCTGCCCCGAACCTATGAGAGCTTACGGAATCAAAAGTGCAAGTCCTTTGTCTGGCTTATCATTGATGACGGTTCCACCGATGACACGGCCTCGCTGGTGCGTCAGTGGCAGGATTGTGAAAATGGATTTGAGATCCAGTACATATACAAAGAAAACGGTGGAATGCACACTGCTCACAATGTGGCCTATGCCAACATTCAAACGGAGTTGAATGTGTGTATTGATTCCGACGACATGATGGCAGAGAATGCCGTTGAGAAGATTCTCACAAAGTGGGAGAGCGTAAAAGATCAGGGGTATGCAGGCATGATCGGCCTGGATGCGGATTTTGAGGGAAACATCATTGGAAAAGGATTTCCCAATGCTATGGGGGCAACAACCCTTTCCGGGTATTATGCCCAGGGGGGCTTGGGGGATAAAAAGCTGGTGTACCGGACGGATGTAATTCGGGCATATCCAGAGTATCCTGTGTTTCCGGGGGAAAAATACGTAGCCCTTGCCTACAAGTACCGGCTGATCGACCAGAACTATGAACTGGCGGTTTTAGATGAGGTACTGTGTAATGTTGAATACCAGACAGACGGCCACAGTAATGGAATGTTTCGGGAATACCTTCGCAGTCCAAGGGGATTTGCACTGTGGAGAAAAGTCTGTATGCAGTACCCGGAGTCCCGGAAACGATTGGTTGTGGACTGTATTCACTATTGTTCCAGCAGTTTTCTTGCCGGGAATCCTCATTACATTCGGGAATCTCCCAGAAAACTACTGACGGTTCTATGTACGCCACCGGGGTGGGTTTTAACCAGGGTAATTCGAAAAAAAGTCGGATAAAACCATTGACAAAGGGGAAAATGGAGTGGATCATCTTGACAGACAGACAGACAGACAGACAGACAGACAGACAGACAGACAGACAGA
>CAZFXB010000093.1:0-8225 GCA_964522835.1 uncultured Oscillospiraceae bacterium | reverse complement strand
ACAGGGAGCCCTGGGGAACGAAGGTCAGGTCGATCTCGCCGTCAACAACCTTCTGTACGGTAACAGCGTTGTTGCCGATGTGGGAGCAGGTGATCTTCTTGATTACGTCAGCGTCAACCAGCTTGCCGATACCACGGTGGGGTACGGAGGTGTTGTTGGAGATAACGCTCAGATCCTTCACGCCAGCCTCGATCAGGTTCTCGATGAGAACCTCAGCGACACCAACGTTTACGAAACCAGGAAGCAGCACGCTCATGCCGTCGAAGCAATAAGTCTTAATGGCTTCTGCGGCGGTGGTAACTTTAGACTTTGCCATTGGAATCATTCCTTTCATAATTAAGGTACACACACAGTGCCCTCATTTTATCATTTATATCATACTGTTTCTTCCCCCAAATGTCAAGCATTTCGCCCTTTTGTGGCCCGTAAACATCCCGGGGGAGGTTACAGTATTTTTTTGTAGAAAATGCAGGAAATCGTTGTGACCTGCGGAGGGAAACTGCACTGCCCACCAGCGGCGGCTTTAGGGTGACCGAAGGGAATTCCTGTGTTCTGGTAGGGGCGATTATCAATCGCCCGCCGGCACAAGGTGGGTTTTAAGAACTGTGTACCAGGGATATTACGGATTGCCACCGTAGTAGATGTCGATCACTGGTTCGCAATGACGTGTGCGTTTTAAGGACTGCGTACAAATTACCAAACTTGCACCAGCCAGAGGCTTCCCCTTGAGGGGAAGCTGTCAGCCAATAGGCTGACTGATGAGGTGTCCACGGTATCTTTTTCAACCTTTTTCTTGTTTCGATACCCGGGCAACACCTCATCCGGCGGCTTTGCCGCCACCTTCTCCTCAAGGAGAAGGCTTCCGGTGCTCCCTATCCATTCTCTCCTTACGGAATCATAAACTGCTGTTTGGCGTAGAATCTCAGTTCATCCCGGGCCTCCGGGTGGGCAATGGCGATGAGCTGCTCTGCCCGCTCCCGAACATTCCGGCCCCGGAGATGGGCAATGCCGTACTCCGTTACCACATAATCCACATAATTTCGGGGAATGGACACAATGGCTCCGGGCTTGAGCTGGGGGGAAATCTTACTGACCCCCTTGTTTGTAGCCGCCTGGAAGGCCAGAATGCCCCGACCGCCCTTGCTGTGCAGGGCCCCATAGGCAAAGCAGAATGCGCCGCCGGTGCCGGAAAACTGTCTGGGGCCAATGGACTCGGAGCAAACCTGACCTGTAATATCCATCTCAATGATGGTGTTGATGGACACCATATTGTCGTTTTTACAGATTTCCCCGGGATCCACAGCCTTAAAGGTGGGCTGGATCCGCACATTGGGGTCATTGGCCAGGGTCTCATAGAGGGCCAGATCCCCTCCGGCGAAGGACCCGATGTGCAGCCCCTTATTATAGTTCTTCCGGCTGCCTGTAATGACCCCCTTCCGGATCATTTCCCCCATAATAGAGGTAAACATCTCCGTATGCAGGCCCAGATCCTTCCGTTCCATCAGGTGGCGGCCCACTGCGTTGGGCATGGCCCCAATGCCAAGCTGGATGCAGTCCCCATCGTGAACCAGCTCCGCCACATTGGCACCAATTCGCTGCTCGATCTCTGTGGGCTCCATGTCCGGCACCTGAATGGGGGCATAGTCCACCTCGGTCAGCACCGTCACATCCCGGACATGGATCCGAAGCCCTCCCCGAACCCGGGGCAGCTGGGGATTGACCTCCAGAATAATGGTGTCGCAGGTATTGAAGGTGGCCTCCTCCCACATATTGCACAGACCCAGCTGGAAATAGCCCCGCTCATCCATGGGGCTGACCGCCGCCACAAAGGTATCCCGGGGCCGATACTGGGCAATAAAGTTGCCATAGTCACAGATATCCGCCGGGACGAAGGACACGTTCCGGTGGGTCTGGCCTGTCATCATCTCCCGGCCATAGAGGAAGGAGGTAAAGCTGATGTGGCCGTTCATGGAGGGGTCTGTGACGCACTGAAAATCCCCCGCCCGGCCCTTGATGCATTTTACATCCACCACATTGGGAGCAATTTTGTGAAGATTTTCAAGAATCAGGTTGGGCTGATTGCCGTCTCCGGCGAAGCAAACTCTGGAATGGGAGTGGATGGCCTTCAGACAGTCCTCCACTGTGCCCCTTTTTTCCTGATATAACCGCTGAAATTCCGTCAAAGTGATCCCCTCCTCATCAAATATAGAACTGCTGCTTGGCGTAGAAGGTCAGCTCATCCCGGATTTCCGGGTGGGCAATGGCAATGAGCTGCTCTGTCCGCTGCTTAACGCTGCGGCCCCGCATCCGGGCCACGCCGTACTCTGTTACAATATAGTCCACATAGTTCCGGGGGATGGTCACATTGGCCCCCGGGCTCAGCTGACCGCTGATTTTAGAGATCCCCTTTTTCGTCCGGGAGGGGAAGCAGAGAATGCTTTTTCCACCACGGCTGTGGATGGCCCCCAGTGAAAAGCACAGGTTGCCGCTGGAACCGGAGATCTGCCGGGTGCCAATGGACTCGGCACAGACCTGGCCGGTGAGATCCATCTCAATCAGAGTGTTGATGGCGATCATATTGTTGATTTTGCTGATTACACCGGGATCGCAGACATAGGAGGCAGGGCGAATGGCCACTCTGGGATTCCGGCCCAGAATTTCATAGAGCCTCTCTTCTCCCCAGGCCGCAGAGGCCACACAGAGACCCCGGTCAATATTCTTATGCTCTCCGGTGATGATTCCCTTTTCGATCAAATCCCCGGCAGCAGTATTGAACCACTCGGTATGCAGCCCCAGCTCCCGGTGATCCATAAGCCGCTCTGCAATAATATTGCTCAGGGTGCCGGTGCCCAGCTCCAGACAGTCACCGTCGCTGACCAGCTCCGCAATATAATCCGCAATGGTGTGCTCCGCCGCCGTGGCCTCCTTCTCCTGAATATTGGGCAGGGGATAGGTCTTTTCATGGAAGGCTGTCACCTGGGATATATGAATGTCCAGGCCCCCGTTGATCCGGGGCAGGTTCTCGTTGACCTCCAGAATGATCTTTTTGCAGGTCTCGATGCACTCCTTCTCCCACATCTGGGAAAGGCCCACCTGGAAGTAGCCATTTTCGTCCATGGGACTGACGGCAGCAATGAAGGTATTACAGGGCTTATAGCTACTAATAAACCGGGAATAGTCGCAGATATCCGAAACGATATGGCTGGTATTTCCATGGCGCATTCCCTCGTTGAAGGACTCGCCGTAGAGGGGGGATCCGGTGTTGATATGGCCGTTCATGCCAGGGGCGGTGACAAATTCATAGTCCCCGGAACGGGATTTGATACACTCGACCCCGGTGACCCGGGGGGCAACGGTGTGAAAGTGCATCATAAAATCCACCGGCTGGTTACAGCCTCCGGCAAAGCAGATATTGTCCCCAGAGGAAATCAGACTAAGACACCCCTGGAGATCCGTTTTCTTTTCTTCGTACAAACGGTTCATAAGATATCTCCCTCCACGATTTTCGATTGCTTATGCCTCTCCGATTTTCTCCAGCAGCTGAAGCAGGCTCTGCTGCTCCTGGGCATTCAGGGGCGCAAGGATTTCCTTGTCCGCCTGATGGATGGCCTCGCTGAGGACAGCGGCAAACTGTTCCCCCGCCTCCGTGGCTGTGAGCAGATAGCTTCTTGCGTCTCTGGGATCCGGAGTCCTCTTGATGTACCCTTCCTTCTCCAAGAATACCACGATTTTTGAAACACCGGGGTTTGACAGGTACAGGTACCGCTCAATGCTCCGCTGGTTTACGGATTCAACCTTTCCGTGCCAGGCAATATAGATGAGGCTCATGGCCTGATACATATTGACCCCATGGGGCTTCAGGGCCTGATCGTGGATGCTGGTGACCCGCCACTCCATTTTTCTCATGCGGCTGGTCAGAGAATCCGGGACCCCGGGGACAGGGATTTTTGCAGATGCCATGAAACTACCTCTTTCTATGGTTTGAACTAAAAATATATAATTGATTATATATATTCTGTAGGCACATTATACCACGGTGTGGAAAACAAGTCAATTCCGGCCCTTACAAATGAAAATCCACAGGACTTTCCCCATGGGCTTCAAGAAATGCGTTGATTTTCGAGAAGGGGCGGCTGCCAAAGAAGCCCCGGTAGGCCGACAGGGGGCTGGGGTGGGGGGCAGTCAGCACCAATCTGGGGGCAGAGGTGCAAATCAGGTCTGCTTTTTTGATGGAGTAATTGCCCCAAAGTACAAAGGCGATGGGCTGGGGCAGCAGATTGGTGGCAGAGATGGCTGCATCGGTGAATGCCTCCCAGCCGAATTTTCTGTGGGAGCCCGCCTGGTGGGCCTCTACGGTAAGAATGGAGTTGAGCAGCAGCACCCCTTCCTCTGCCCAATGCTGGAGGCAGCCATGCTGGGGGGGCGAGATGGACAGATCCGCCTCCAGCTCCTTATAAATATTCACAAGGGATTTGGGCGTTTTTACACCGGGCTTTACGGAAAAACTGAGGCCATGGGCCTGGCCCGGCTCGTGGTAGGGATCCTGACCCAGGATCACCACCCGCACCCCTTCCGGCGGAGTGGCCTGAAATGCCGCAAAAAGATTGTCCCGGGGTGGGTATACGGTGGTGGTTTCATAGGCCGATTCCACAGCGTTGGACAGGGCTTCCCACTTGTCCTCCGGGAAGGAGATGATTTTATCCCATGCCCCCAATTCGGCTCGGTTCATAGTATTGGCCCCTTTCTTTTGTGGTGAACAAACATCCGTGCTGCCCCTTTTGGGGCAGCACGGAAACGAATACTTACAGAATCATAGCTCTGGAGTAAGCCTCCCGGTTGCAGACCTCCAGGTTGCCTGCACCGTTGCAGTCACCAATGGCATAGAACTCATTGGTCAGGCCGGCATAGCCGAAGGCCTCGGCAGTACAGGGGGTCATGCCGCCGCAAATTACCACGCTGTCACCGGTAACGGTGTGCTCGCCGTCCTCGGTGCGATAGGTAACGGTGTTGCCCTCAACCTTTACAGTTTCGGCACCGGTGATACCGGTCAGGTTGTCATACATCTCCCAGGCGGGGGATTCTCTGGCCTCGCCGTTGGGGCCAGCCTTCACAAAGGCCATGGTGATGTAGTGAAGGCCGGAGGCATTGTGGGCCAGACGCTTCTGACGGGTCAGGACGGTTACATCGTGGCCCAGTTGGCACAGGTGCATGGCAGTTTCCGTGCCCACCTCAGAGCCGCCTACGATGACAACATGCTTGCCCAGGGTATCCTCCTTGCCCAGGATCTCCAGGCAGGCGGGATATTTGGCGTTGCCGTTTTCGTCCTTCACACCGGGGATATTGGGGATGTTGATCTTGGCACCGGTGGCAGCCAGAACAGCATCAAAGCCGCCGGCAACGATCATCTGGGGGGTGGGCTCTGTGTTCATAACCACCTTCACATTGCTCTTGCCCAGAGCATAAACCAGCCAGTTCTTGAAGTTCCGGACAGGCCACTTAAAGGAGAAATGGTCCGCATGGAACAGCTGGCCGCCCAGCTTGTCGGTCTTCTCAAACAGGGTCACATCATGGCCCCGGTCAGAGGCATAGATGGCTGCCCGCATACCGGCGGGGCCGCCGCCGATAATGGCCACCTTCTTGGGGGTGGTGGACTCCTCCACCAGCCGGTGGATCTTGTGGCCCAGCCCCTGCAGGGGGTTCACAGAGCAGATGGACACCCAGGGATTGGGCTCCGGCAGCATAACACCGTGGCACTTGTTACACTTGAGGCAGGGGGTGATGTCCTCGCCCCGGCCCTCATACATCTTCTTGCCATACTCGGAGTCGGCCATAAAGGCACGGCCCACACCGAACATGTCACACTTGCCCGCCAGCAGAATCCGCTCCATCTCGTCGGGATCCTGGAAGCCGCCGATGGGCTTCATCAGGGACTTGACCCCGGCAGCCTTGGCCTTGGCGCAGAAATCCACAGAGGGATGATCCCACTCCTTCATGCTGTAGCCAGTGGGGTGGCTCCGGCAGCCGTCATGCTCACGGACCTCTACAATGTCTACCACATCGTCAAAGAGCTTGCAGAATTCGAGTGCATCCTCCTCGGTGTAGCCTCCGCCCATTTTGGCGTTGCCGCCGTAACCGTTGTTCTGCTCCCAGGCCACCACGGCCTCGATGATGAACTTCTGGCCCAGCTGCTTTTTCAGTGCGGCGCACAGCTCGTGGAAGAGCCGGGTACGGCCCTCTACGGTTTCGCCGGAGTACTGGTCATCCCGGTGGCCGCCGGGCTGGAGCATCAGATCGCAGCGGAAGGAAACACCGTCATAGCCCAGATTCCGATAACGGCGAATCTTGGCAATGGTGAGCTCCAGCACCTCCGGCAGCTTGTCCAGGGGACAGGCCTCGGTGGGCTTTGCATGGGGGCCCATGCCCCGGCCGCCGTAGAGGCTGTAGCCATCGGGGTACATCATATTGGTGGTGAGAATGATCTTAGAGCCGTAGAAGTGAACCTCCTCGCACATCTGGGACACATAGTTGTGTACAGCGGGGTCGGTCATGTCAAAGGCCTGCATGTGGGTCATATCCATGTCCATGGGGCCCACACGCTGCTGGGGATACTCTGCCCACTCAGCAAAGTTTACAATGGCTGCGCCGTTCTTTGCCAGATTGGCAGCAAAGGCCCGGTAGCCCTCGGCGGGGTAAGTCTCAGGCCCCTGGAGAAAGTGGGGAGAGGCGTTGGGGTAGGTAAGCCGGTTCTTGACGATCTGGCCTCCTACACAGATGGGGGAAAGCAGATTTTTATAACGCATAATAATATCCTCCTTCTAGGCGTTTTTAATTCTAACCGTATGGTATCACGAAAAAGGGGGAGATTACAAGTCGCATTTATGTGACTAGGGATGCAGAATATGACCAGAACCATACCAAAACAGCATAGAGACGGCTCGCCCCGCCGAATTTGCACAAACTTCCGTATTTCCCGGTAGGGAATATTATCAATCGCCCGCTGGTACAGGGTGGGGGTAAGAACTGCGTACCAGGGATATTACGGATTGCCACCGTAGTAGACACGTTCACTGGTTCGCAACGACGTGTGCGTTTTAAGGACTGCGTACAAACCGCCAAATTTGTACCAGCCAAAGGCTTCTCCTGGAGGAGAAGCTGTCAGCGTTAGCTGACTGATGAGGTGTCCTGCTACCATTCCTGCAACTTTTTTCTTATTTCACGGCCCGGTCTACACCTCATCCGGCGGCTCCGCCGCCACCTTCTCCTCAAGGAGAAGGCTTTTGGTGCTCCCGCACCGATTCCCCCACCAGTTTCTATTCTCTATTCCCTATTCCCTATTCCCCATTCTCCATTATCTCCTCCAGAATCTTCGGAATCTCCGAAAGCGCTCTGATCTCATAGTCCACATGAATCCCCGGCCGCAGGGACTTTCTCTGGGGATTCATCCAGCAGGTCAGAATTCCGGCGTTGTTGCCACCCCGCATATCCGAGCTGAGGCTGTCCCCCACAATCATGGCCTCCGAGGGGTCAAAGTCGAGGATCCGGGAAAAGCAGTGGTCGAAAAAGGCCCGTTCCGGCTTATTGACCCCTATGGTCTCCGAGATGAAAATTTCCTCAAAATATGGAGCAATTCCGGCACTTTTCAGCCGCCCTGCCTGTACCTTGGCGGTGCCGTTGGACACAAGGTACAGCTTGTATTTCCCATAAAGGGTCTCCAGCAATTCCTGGGCACCCTTCATAAAGAAATGCCCCTGGGACAGAAATTCTTCATAATACGCCTGGGTTTCCTCCGGAGAGCGGTCTACCCCCAGCTCCTCATACAGAATCCGGAATCGGCGGATCAGCAGCTCCGGCCGGGTGATTTCTCCCCGCTCCAGCAGCTCCCACACACTCTGATTGATGGCACTGTATCGCTGCACCACCTGGTCGGTGGGAACCACATCCATCTGCTCCAGCGTGCGCCGGAGGGCCCGGGCTTCTGCCTTGTGAAAATCGAGAAGGGTATCGTCGCAGTCAAAAAACAGGTATTTTATCATTGTTACCTCCTTTGAGGAAGAGATGGGAATACAAAAAGGGTTCGCTGCCGGAGGCAGCGAACCCAAAAATTCAGTCCTAGTGCTCCGATTAGGAGGTAGCAACCAGACCGCCATCGGGATAGATGGAGGTAGCGGTGACCATGTCGGAAGCAGCGGAAGCCAGGAAGATAGCGGGGCCGACAACGTCGATCT
>CAZFXB010000092.1:0-8270 GCA_964522835.1 uncultured Oscillospiraceae bacterium | reverse complement strand
TAAAAATATAAATTCCGGTTTAAACCGTTTAGAAAGGATGTATCCCCATGAATGAGGATCAGAAGAAGCTCCAGAAGGAGCACGAAGAAAAATACATGAAATACATGTCCGACTTTGAAGCCTGCGGCGGCGATTTCACCAAGTGCGGCGGCAACTGCTCCTCCTGCAGCTCTAATTGTGAGGGCAGCTCCAACACGGACAAGACCCCCAAGAAGGCAGCCCGGATCGTAGCCGTATTCAGCGGCAAGGGCGGCACCGGCAAATCAGTCACCACCTGTCTTCTGGCAGACAAACTCCAGAAAATGGGTAAAAAAGTGGCTGTTCTGGATGCCGATCTGGAGAACCCCTCCATTCACTACCTCTATGGCAAGGTAGAATCCTGCGGCTCCAATGGCACCCAGCTGCTGCCTCTGAAGGCGGACAGCGGCGTTGAGTTTATTTCCATGGGTAACGTGGAAAAGGACGCCACCCAGCCCCTGCTCTCCTATGGCAAGGACATTGCGGAAGGAGCCCTCTACTTCTATTTAAATGTAAAGTGGTCTGACGACCTGGATTTCATGCTCATCGACATGCCCTCCGGCATCGGTGATGTGCCCCTCCAGATCGGCACCATTATTCCCTTTGATGGAAGTGTTTTGGTGTCCAACCCCTCTGACCTTTGCGACTTTCTGGCAAACAAATCCGTCAACCTGATGAAGCTGATTATGATCCCTGTGGTGGGTGTCATCGAAAACAAAGCCTATCTCCCCCTGGAGGATGGCTCTGTCATGCTGGGCACCGATCCCAGTGAACACGCTGCTGCCCTGAAGCTTCCCCTGCTGGCCTCTGTGCCCCTGAGCCTGGAGCTTTCTGTCATGGCTGACTTCGGCCGGATCTGCGATGCGGAGGTTCCGGAGCTGGACGCTGTGGTGGATGTACTCGTTAAGTAATGGAACAGTGTTATCTATGTCCCAGGGAATGCGGGGTTGACCGCACCCTGGGACAGCGGGGTTTTTGCGGCATGTCCAACCGCCTGACAGTGGCCCGGGCTGCGCTCCACTTCTGGGAGGAGCCCCCCATTTCCGGGGAACGGGGCTCCGGAGCGGTATTCTTCTCCGGCTGCTCTTTGGGCTGCAAATTCTGCCAGAATACCACCATCAGTCACGAAAGATTCGGCAGGGAAATCACAACGGAGCGGCTCCGTGAGATTTTTGAAGACCTGATTTCCCAGGGGGCCCACAACATCAATCTGGTAACCCCCACCCACTTTATTCCCCAGATTCTTCCCGCTCTGGAGCCAAAGCTGCCTGTTCCTGTGGTAATGAACTGCGGCGGCTACGAAAAGGTGGAGACCCTGAGGCTTTTGGAGGGAAAGGTGGATATCTACCTACCCGATCTCAAATACGCCGAATCTGATTTGGCCAAAACTCTGTCTGCTGCCCCGGATTATTTCCCGGTGGCAGCCCGGGCCATTGACGAAATGCTCCGACAGGTGGGCCCGCCCCAGTACGATGACAGTGGCATGATGACAAAGGGTGTCATCATCCGGCATCTGGTGCTGCCGGGCCAGGTTCAGAACAGCCTGAAGGTGCTGGACTACATTGCCGACCATTTTCCAAAGGGTTCTGTACTATTCTCTCTCATGGCTCAGTATGTCCCCTCCGGCCCCATTCGGAACACGCCCCCCTACAACCGGGGCGTAACGGAGGAGGAATACAACGCCGTGGTGGACTATCTCTATATGCTGGGCCTGGAGGACGGCTTTTTGCAGGAGCCCTCCTCTGCCACCGATGAATACTTACCAGATTTCTCACTGGAGGGCGTTTAATTATGCTGATTGAAAAAATTGATCTCTATGGCGACCATCGGGTGATGCTCTACGCCTATATTCCTACCTGGACCACCACTGCGGGCCACTACCCCAACCGCACCGGCGTTGTGGTGCTGCCCGGGGGAGCTTATCTCATGCACGGGGGCAGCGAGGGGGAGCCTGTTGCACAGGCCTTTGTGGCAGAGGGCTGCAACGCCTATGTTTTAAAATACTCTGTGGCCCCCCATGCCACCTTCCCCAATGCCACAAGTGATGTATGCCGGGCCCTGAAGCTGATCCGGGAACACGCTGATACTTGGCATCAGGATAAGGATAAACTGGCCATCTGCGGTTTCTCTGCCGGAGGCCACGTGGCCGCCACTGTGGGCACCATGTGGAACCGGAAGGATATTCTGGCTGCCTCCGGCTGCCAGGCCCAGGAGGGCCGCCCCAATGCATTGATTTTGGGCTACCCCTGTATCACCGTGGATGTAACGGGGCAAGCTGAAATGTACGGATTTTTAAAGGGTGAAAAAACTCTGGAAGAGCTGAAAGAGCTGGCCTCTGCGGAGAAATTCGTTGGCCCACACACCCCGCCCACCTTCCTGTGGAATATCTATGGGGACAAGCTGGTGCCCGTGGAGCACAGCCTGCTGTTTCTCTCCGCCCTGGCCCAGCAGGATATCCCCTACGAGTGCCACACCTACATGAAGGGCCAGCACGGCTGTGCCCTCAGTAATCCCGCCACAGCACTGGGCGTTGCCTCCAGAGAAAGCAGCCATGTGGCCCGCTGGTTTACAGATTGCTGTCTGTGGCTTCGGGAGCTTTTCGGTGTCCCCACCCTGGATGTTCCCCAGATGGACATCAATCCGGAGGGTGAGGACCGGGCCCACATGGGTGTGCCCTCCATCCATCTGCCGGAATTCCCTATGAAATAAAGGAGAAAACAACATGATTATAAAAAACTATGAAGGGAAAACTCCTGTGGTTGACGGCGGCTTCGTAGCCGAGGATGTTTCCCTGATCGGAGATGTGAAAATCGGAAAGAACGCCTCCATCTGGTACGGCGTGGTGCTCCGGGGCGATGTGGACAGCATCATCATCGGAGAAAACACCTCCATTCAGGATAACTCTGTGGCCCACTGCGCCACAGATATTCCCACCATCATTGGAGACAACTGTGTGGTCGGTCACAACGCCGTGATCCACTCCTGCACCGTAGAAGAGGGCTGCCTCATCGGCATGGGCGCCGTGCTTCTGGACGGCTGCCACATTGGTAAGGGCAGCATTGTGGCAGCGGGCAGCGTGGTGTCCCCCGGCAAGGTGATCCCCCCAAATTCCATGGTCATGGGTGTTCCCGGCCGGGTGGTGCGGGAGCTGACCGAGGCAGATACCGAGGGAACCCGGCTCTCTGTTCAGCACTATATCCACTACGCCCAGGCCCAGCTGGCCCAGTACCACATCTGATATGCCGAATTTCTACACCCATCTCCGGTTTGCCCGGGAGACCTTCTCCCGGCTCACCCCGGCCCTTCAGGACAGCCTGACTGCCGAATATGACAGCTTCCTTTTGGGCAATTTCGGCCCAGATCCCCTGTATTTTTCCGGAAAGCAGCTCCGTGAAGCGGGGCTGGGGCTTCACAATGGCTCCGGACAGGCCGCTCTGGGGGTCTATCGAACCGCCATGGCCCATCGTAAGCCCTATGCCCGCTCCTTTGCTGCCGGGTATTTTCTTCATTTTCTGCTGGACAGCGGGATGCACCCCATGATCTACCAGGCCATGGAGCAAACGGGCCTTACCCATCGGAATCTGGAGGGGGAGCTGGATCGGCTGTTTCTCATTCGGGACGGCATTGCACCCAAGGACGCTTTCCCGGATTTCTCCATGCCCGAGACTTTTCTGATGACCGCCGCCCGGATGGCCCCCGGTGTTACCCCCCAGGACTACCGGAATTGGCTCCAGAATTTCCGCCGGGTATCCCTGGGGCTGACCGCCGCCACCGGCACCCCCCTTCGCCACGCCGCCAATGGGCTGAGCCGCATTTCAAAAATAAAAGGGCTCCGTGGGGCAGTCTTGGCCCGGGAACCGGAACAGGCGATCATCCCCTGGCTCTTCCGGCTGGAGGGCCGCTATCAGGATGTCCTGAAACAGGCCCCCAGCGCACTGGAGCAGTTCCTGCAAAATGGGGAGACGGGCCGTGACTTCGGCCCCATTTTAGACTGCAATTTTTCCGGAAAGAAGGTCAATTAAATGGTATATATCGACCAGACCCTGTGTATAAACTGTAAAACCTGCCTTCGGCTCTGCCCCATGGGGGTATTTGTGGCCGGAGAGAACACCCCGGAGGTTCACCCCCGCCGTCGCTGCATCCAGTGTATGCACTGCGCCGGAGCCTGCCCCAAAAAGGCCATCCGCTTTGAGGAGCTGCCCCATCAGGACATCTACCCCGCTCCGGCAGAGGATCCCCTGGAGCAGCTTATCAAAAGCCGCCGCTCCATTCGCCATTTTTCCAAAAAGCTGCCGGAGAAGGCCCTTTTGCAGCAGGCCTTGAACACCGCCGCCTATGCCCCCAGCGGTAAAAATCAGCGTGCTTACCAGTACACCGTGCTCTATGGTGCCCAAAAGGTTCTGGAGCTCCGGGAACTATGTCTTTCCCTGTGCCGGGAATTTGGAGAAGCGCCGGAGCTTCCCAAGCTCATGGACAAGGGCACCGATCTTCTCACCTGCGGTGCTCCCTGTATGGTGGTGCTTTGGAGTCCGGATGACTGCCTGAACCCTGTGCTGGATGCCGCCGTTGCCATGGCCCAGCTGGAGCTGCTGCTGGTAAATCAGGGCCTGGGCACCTGCTGGGGTGGTTATCTTCGCCAGGTCAGTGACCGATTCCCTGAAATTCGGGAATACCTGGGCATCCCCCAGGGCCATCATGTCCGCTGTGCCCTGATGGTGGGATATGCGCAGGGCGAAACCTACAGAAATCCCGTCTGGCGGCCGGAAGCTCAGACTTTTTGGCTTACCGACGCTACATAAATCAAAAATTTTTTTGTATTTCGACCCAAAATGCTTGCATTTCCTCCTGTTTTGTGTATAATAAAAATTACAAAAGAGTAACAACCGTTACAATTTTACAGGAGGTTCTATGAAACACCTTAAAAATCTGCTTCGGATGATTACCGTCCTGGCAATTCTTACTTTGCTCACTCTGTCGGCCTTTGCCGCAGAGGATTTGAATGTTTATCCCACCGAGACCACCGCTGAGACCGCCGTTTCTCTCCAAAGCACATGGCTAAGCGAGCCTGCCCCTTTGGCACAGACCGCTCCGGTCGCCAGTGATCCGGTGACCACGCATACCATCTCTGACAAGGCCCTCACCTTTATCATCAGCTTCGAAGGCTTCCACGCTGAACCCTACTGGGATGTGAGCCGCTATTCCATCGGCCATGGCAACAGCTATGAATCTGCTAAGGCCCTTTTTGGCGAGGATTGCGCTCCCATTACAGAGGAACAGGCCTATGAGCTTTTAAAGTCTGAGATCGTGGCCACGGAGCAGTACATGAACAACTTCTTTGTGAAAAACGGCATTGCCCTGAATCAGAATCAGTATGATGCCCTGCTCAGCTTCACATACAATGTGGGCGTGGGCTGGACTACATACAAAAATGAAGAGGGCGGCTGGTGTATGCTTCGTACCATGCTGGAGAAGGGTCCTCAGTTCTGGACAGAGGAACGGGTGCAGAAATCCTTTGGCTCCTGGGTAAATGCCGGCGGCCAGATCCTGCCCGGACTGGTTCAGCGGCGTGCTGCCGAGGCCCAGATGTTTCTGACCCCCTATGTTCCCTCTGAGGATGATCCCGATGGGGACGAGCCTGACAACACAGATCCTCCTCTGGAGGACGATGATACCGGGGATCTTCCCCTGCCCAGCTTTTCCGATGTAGCTGAGGGAAAATGGTATCATAATCAGGTCATGCTGGCCTGCCAGATGGGCCTGATGCGTGGTATGGGTGATGGCAGCTTTCAGCCAGAGGCAATGCTGACCCGTGCCCAGCTGGTACAGATTTTTGCCAACTACGAGGGCGTGACCGATCTGGATCGGAACGTGACCACCGGTTTCCCGGATGTTCCCTCCGGCAAGTGGTATTCCGGCATTGTTGCCTGGGCTGTGGCTCAGGGATATGTGCAGGGCTTCGACGACGGAACCTTCCGTCCCGATGAACCCGTCACCCGGGAACAGCTGTGCACCATCCTGGCCCGGTTCTTGAAGGCGAAAGGCTTTACCGCCTCCGGCAGTGAAGCAGCTTTCACGGACGGAGATTCCATCCGCAACTACGCCAAGGAGACGGTTTCCTTTTGTACAGCCATGGGCCTGATCCAGGGTATGCCCGACGGAACCTTCTCTCCCAGAACCGAAACAACCCGGGCACAAGCTGCAACCGTGCTTCTCAGAATGGTGGACTTGGGATAAAAGACCATCAAAAGGAGACCCATTATGCGAGATATCTATCTCATCGACTTTGAAAATGTGGCCTCAGAGGGCCTCAGCGGTATCACCTACCTGTCCCAGGACGATCAGGTCATCATTTTCTACAGCAACAACTCCAACCGCCTCACCATGAAAATGCACATTCTTATTGGAAAAAGTGTCTGCAACCTTACCTATTTCGAGGTCACCGTGGGAGGCAAAAACGCTCTGGATCATCAGATCTCCACCTACCTGGGGTATCTCATGGGTACAAATGCCGCAGAGCGTAACTACTACATTGTATCCCGGGACATGGGATACAAGCATGTAGCTAATTTCTGGGCCAGCCAGCGAATCGGGCCCAAAATTCGCTGCATCGACACCATCAAGGGTGCATCTCGACTGGAGCGGAATCGGAAAGAGCCTGTGCTTCAGGCCGTTCCCCAGGAGCCTGTGCCGGAGCTTCCTGTTCCCGAAATCCAGGAGCCCCTGCTCCCGGAGACCACTGCTTCGATGCCCCCTGTGGAGCCTGTAGCCAGCGAAGACACCATACCGGATACTGCTCCCCATACGCTGTCTGAGGCGCCCAGCTCTGAGGCCGCAGGCCCGTCTGTATCCCTCCTGCCGCCGGAACCCCCTCAGGAGCCTCTGGTTTTGGTTGCTGAGCCGGTAGAACCGGAAGCCGCAGCTTCCCAGTCTCAGGAGCCGGAGCTTCAGGAGCCCCAGGTCTCCGCTGAACCGGAGGTCACTGCGCCTGCCGAGCCGAAACCGGAGCCCCAGCGCCGCATAAACCGGAACCGCCCCCGTCCCCGGGGTCGCTACCGGAAAAACAGCAGCCCTGCCTCCGAAACCAAGTCCCCCGCTCAGGAGTCCCCGGAGGAGCAGCCCGCACCTGCGGAAAATCAGCCAGAACCCCAGGAGAAAAAGCCGGAACTGAAGGACGCCTTACCGGAGGCCCAGGAGAAAAAGCCGGAATCCGAAGAAAAGAAGCCGGAGCCGAAGAAAAAGTCTGGTGTAAAAAAGGCTGGAACCCCCAAGCAGGATTCTGCCAACCTGGATCAGCTCTCCAGCCTCATCGCCCCCTATCCCAAGCTTCAGGAGAATGTACTCCGGGATCTGATCGCCAATAACAAACGACAGATCCTCTGCAATACGCTTCGAAAGCACCTGGGTCAGGAAAAGGGTCTGGCCCTTTACAATGAAATCAAAAAAAGTGCCTGGCACTAAGTGAAAAAGCCTTGCTCCCCGGAGCAGGGCTTTTCATCTTTCGCCCCGAATTCCCGCCCCACATAACATCCGCCTCTGTCGCCGCAAAATAAATTGACCATTGCACACAAATTTTGAACGGCAAAATCAACAAAATGTGACCTGTTTTTTCATTCCCTCCTGGGGTCAGATTTTCTTTCCATTTTCTTCGCCTTGTTTTATAATATAATCACGAATCCAAATTAAGGAGGAATCCTGATGAAAGCAAAACGAACCCGAATTTTGTCATTGTTGCTGGCTATGATGATGCTTTTTTCCACGGCTGCTCTGGCTGCGGATATGCCCATGGGCGGCATGGAACCCCCCGGAGGCTTCGGCGGTGGCCCGGATATGAGCCCCGGAGCCGGCGGCGGAGCACCTCCCGGAAACGGTGCCCCCTCTGAGGCCGCCATTGTCATCACCGACGGTGCCGAAAACACCGACGCAGAGTACGAAGCCGGAAAATATTCCGACCTGATCTCCACCGCTGACGGCGTGGTTACCATTGATGGTCTCCAGATGGAAAGCGATGATTTTACCTTTAACGGTCTGGTGGCCACCGGTTCCCAGGTACGGCTCCAGAAGGCCACCATCCGGCTGGGTGTGGGCTCCCCTGCCACCGATGATATGAGCGGCGGCGCTGCGGTAAATATTGATGACGGCACCGTCATGTACATCTCCGATTCTGATCTGACGGTGGACGGCTCTGCCCGGTATGTCACCGCCGCCTATAACGATGCCACCCTGGTGGTGAACAACTCCAGCGTCACCTCCAC
>CAZFXB010000091.1:0-8319 GCA_964522835.1 uncultured Oscillospiraceae bacterium | reverse complement strand
CACCCGGAGCGGAACCTGAACATGCCCGACAAGGACGGCAGAATGCCCCACATGGACGGCACCGGCAACGATATGCGGGATCCCAAGGTGGTAGAGGGCTATAAGAAGATTGCAGAAACCGTCCATCAGTACGGTACCCTGGCATCTGCATCTCTCATGGACATTGAGCCCACAGATGTAAACATCTCCGACACCCCCAACTGGGACGAGATTCCCAAGAATGGCGACTATAACGCTGCGGTATTCCGCAATAAGCCCGGAATTTCCGCAGAGCGTCTCCAGACCATGATGGATGAGTTTGCCTTCCGGGCAAAGGAAGCCAAGGATATGGGCTTTGATATGTGTACCGTATATATGTCCTACCGGAGCTCCATTCTGGCTACCTCCATGTCTCCCCTGCTGAACCAGCGTACCGACAAGTACGGTGGCAAGACCATGGCAGAGCGTGCAACCCTGGCCAAGGAGACCTTTGGCAAGATCAAGGAGGTCTGCGGCAAGGACTTCCTCATTGAGGCTCAGATCTCCGCAGAGGAGGAGGCTCCCGGCTATACCTATGAGGACTTCCTGGACTTCTGTAAGGAGCTGGAGGGCTACGTTGACATTATTCAGATCCGTGGCGTGGACGGCTCTGCCACCCATGTCAATGGTCTTAACTACAAGAAGGGGCATCCCAGCTCCATTGACTATGCTGCCGGATTTAAGGCTCGGGGCATCAACATTGCCTGCGCTCCTGTGGGCGGCTACGGCGACCCGGAGATGATGGAGCAGTTCCTGAAGGAGGGCAAGACCGATCTCTTTGCCATGGCTCGTCAGTTCCTGGCAGATGATAAGTATTATGAAAAGGTACAGGCCGGCGCTTCCAGTCAGGAGATTGTGCCCTGTATTCTTTGTAACGGATGTCATGGCCACCACACCTGCTCTGTAAACCCCAGACTGGGCCGGAAGAGAAACCTGTTCCCGGAAACCACCACCTCCAAAAAGGTCTGCGTGGTAGGCGGTGGCCCTGGCGGCATGATGGCTGCCCTGACGGCAGCCCAGCGGGGCCACAGCGTTACCCTGCTGGAAAAGGCTCAGGTTCTGGGCGGTCAGCTGGCGGCAGCCTCTGTGCCGGATTATAAGTGGCCCATTGGGGAGTATGTTGCCTACCTGACACGGGAGATGAACAAGGCCGGTGTCAGCATTCAGCTTGGCGTAGAGGCTACCCCGGAGCTGCTGAAACAGGGCGGCTATGATGCGGTGATCTCCGCTGTGGGCTCCCAGCCCAGCAGCATTCCTGTTCCCGGTGCGGAGAAGGCATGGCTGGCAGAGGACGTGTTCGGCAAGGAGAATCAGCTGGGTAAGAATGTGGTGGTCATTGGCGGTGCAGACACAGGCCGTGATGTGAGCCTGTATCTGGCCCGGAGTGGCCACAATGTGACCATGGTGACCCGGAAGCAGATCCAGTTGGCAGATGATATGCACACCGAGCGGCTTCAGAAGGAGTCCTTCCAGGTGCTGCCCAATTTCTCCTATGTGGACTTTGCGGAGACCAAGGAGATCGGTGAGGGCACGGTTACCCTGAAGGTACAGACCAACGGTGTTCGGGGCTTTATCGGCCTGATGGGCCCCCAGGATGATGAGGATGCCTACTATCAGGATCAGCATGCAGGTGGCCCCGGTGGCCCTGGTGGCCCTGGTGGGCCCGGCTTCCCCGGTATGCCCGGTGGCCCTGCACCGGAGCCGGTGTATGAGACCAGAACCCTCAGCTTCGATGACATTGTGATCTCCGGCGGACGGAAGCCCAGACAGGCTCTGGCAGACAGCTTCCAGGGCACTGCCCCCGTTGTAAAGGTGATCGGTGATACTCTGAAGGTGTCCAACATCAAGCGGGCCATCTATTCCGGCTATAAGGCAGCTATGGAGCTGTAACTCTGAACAATGTTTAAGCCGCTGCGTTTCGCAGCGGCTTTTCTCTATGGTGCGGCAGCACCGGTGCAAAGTGGGGAAGATTTTGCTTTTTGAAACTGCCTGCCAGCGGCGGCTTGAGGGTGACCGAAGGGAATGCCTGTGGTGCAAGCCGCCCTACAGTTCTCAGGGGGCTTGGATTTGCTGTAGGGCCGGTTGCACCACAGGCATTCCCCTTCAGTCCCACCGTAGTAGACCCAATCAATTGAATCTTTCCATTGACAAAGGGACAATATGGGGGTATGATTAAAACCTTGGTATAATACCAAGGTTTTAATTTTACATTTTAGGAGGCATTTTTATGACCCGGGGAGCCGGAAAACAAAGTCAATTCCACGATATGCTGGCGGCGCTGGTTTTAGCCATTGCAGTGGGTGCGGGCCTGCGCTTTTTGTGTGGAGCAGGGGTTCGGGAGGGGGTATCCCAGTGGGTGCTGACGCCCCTGAAAACGGTTTATCTCAATGCACTGAAGCTGGTGGTGGCTCCGGTGGTGTTTTCCTCCATTGCAGGGAGCATTGCGGGAATCTCGGATTATAAGGCCTATGGCCGAATTGGGTTAAAGGTGGTGGGACTTTATCTCGTTACCTCTCTAGCAGCAAGCTGCATTGGAATTGGTGTAGCGGCGGTGCTGCATCCCGGCGCAGGCGTGGCCCTCACCGGGGAGGCACATTATCAGGCATCGAACACAGAGATATCCCTGCTGGATACACTGGTGAATATTGTGCCCACCAATCTGGTGTCCCCATTTCAGGAGTCCAATATGACCCAGGTGATTTTTCTTGCCATCCTGATTGGCGGGGCAGCAGGTATGCTGGAGCAGAAATCGGGTCTGGGCCAGTTTAGAAGGGGGCTGGAGCTGCTGCACAAGCTGTTTCTGACCATTGCGGCTATGATTCTCAAGTTTATTCCACTGGGAACCTTCTGCGCAGTGGCGCTGCTGATTCTGGAAATTGATCCGGAGCTGTTGGGTGGACTTCTACGGCTCATTGGATGTGTATTTTTGGGCGCAGCGCTGATGATGCTCTTCTACGGAACCATGTTCTTTCTTCGCACCCGGCTGAGTCCCCTGCGACTGCTGAAAAAATGCCTGCCCAGCCTGACATCCTTTGCGCTCTTGTGCTCCACCAGTGCGGTTTTGCCTCAAACGCTGGATACCTGCACAAACCGGCTTGGAATCCATAAGGATATTGCCTCCTTCGCCATCCCGCTGGGTTCTACCATCAATATGGACGGAGCCTGTATTTACCTGACGGTTTCGGCCCTGTTTCTGGCAGAGCTGTATGGGGTGAAGCTGTCCCCGGATATGCTGGGGGGACTGGTGCTGACCACGCTGCTGTTGTCGGTGGGGGCACCGCCTCTGCCTGGGGCGGGTTTTATATGCCTGTCTGTGCTGGTGATGCAGCTGGGGCTGCCCATGGACAGCATTGGGTATCTTCTTGGGATCGACCAGCTGATGAGTATGTGCCGCACAGTGGTAAATGGCGCAGGGGATATGGCCTGTGCCGCAGTGGTGGCCTACGGTCAGGGGATGCTGGATGTGGAGGTGTTTCAGAATCCATAAGGGAGATCAGATGGTAATCCCTGCGGCAAAACCAAGGTGTTTTGGCTTTGTATGAAAACGTGGTGGCTGTCTCGCCGTAAATAGTGAGACAGCCACCGATTATGCAGGAACGGGTATGGAGGATTTACGAAAACTTTACACAAAATTGATTGCGTACTTCCTACAGCCGGGATATAATGCGTACAGAAAAGGGAATGGAGGTGATTGAATGACTGAGAGGCATTGCATCGGAGATTTGGATGATTTCATCTTTGCAGATTGCGGCAGCCCTGTGAGCCAGCGATGAAAACTGTCCGGAACCACACCACTGGGTGTGGATTTTTTATACCTTTTTTGCGTTTTTGCCCAGCGTTTCTTTTAGTGCTTCCATATCCTCCGGGGTGTTCACGTTGCACACCCAATCTGCCTGCTTCAGGGGGACGAGGGTGGTACGGAGCCGGGATAAGAGGGCAGTCATTCGGTTGTCACCCTGGGAAAGCATGGCCTCGATCTCCTGGAGACAGGTATTCCGGTACAGTCCGAAAAGGGGCTCGGCATGACCATCCCGGGTAAAGACGCAGGCATCCTCGCAGTGGCAGCGTTTCTTGTTCAGCAGCTCCAGTGCTTCCTGATTGAGAAGGGGCATATCCACTGCGCTGACCCACAAAAGCTCCTGGGGAATCTGCCGGAATGCAGCCTGAAGTCCCCCCATAGGCCCCTTCTGGGGCTGTAGATCATAGATGGGGGTTACGCCCTGGGGCAGCCTGTCAAAATGCTCCGGGCTTCCGGCGGACACATAGATGGGCGCATCGGGCATAGCATTTCTCCAGAATGCCACAGCCCGGGCCAGCAGGGTCTGCCCCTCCAGGGATACGGTGGCCTTATCCCTGCCCATACGGCGGGACTGCCCCCCAGCCAGAATCAGCACAGCGGGGGACTCAACGGCGTTTCTTAGCTTTTCGTAGATCTCTGGCTTGGTGGACATATTGAGAGACTTCATGTCCGGCCCCGTCCAGATGTGGAAGGAGGTGGCGGTGGCCACGGGAGCGGGATTGCCCTCCTGGTAAACGCCGTACCGAAGCTCCAGCTTCTTCCCCTGACACAGGGTGCATACAGTACGGACGGTGACCCGACCGGGATAGCGGACAGGGGAATGGTAATTCAGGTTAAAGTTTACCATGGGGGGATTGATGCCCTCCTGGTTCATGTCTGTGTAGGAGTAGCCAACCCCGGCAAAATAGTCCATCCGGGCGATCTCGTACCAGATGGGATAGACCCCGTGGTGGACGATGCCCATGGGGTCACAGTCCGGGTAGCGTACATCAATGATAGATTCTGTTAGCATGGGAATGTTCCTTTCGAAAAGGGCCTGCTGCGCCTGGCAGCAAGCCCCCGGTTTTTAAACTTACTTTGCAGCGGATGGATCGTCTGCATGGGCCTTTGCATGGGCCTTAATGGCGGCAAAGCTCTCCGCAGAGATTACGTGCTCTATCCGGCAGGCATCCTCAGCGGCCACATCCGGGTTTACCCCCAGATTGGTGAGCCACAGGGTAAGCAGATTGTGCCGCTCCAGCATCCGGTCGGCAATCTCCTGGCCGGAGGGCAGCAGAGAAATAAAGCCCTCGGGGCTGACCTCGATATAGCCGTTTTCACGCAGGTTTTTCATAGCCACGCTGACGCTGGGCTTGGAGAACTCCAGTTCTCTGGCGATATCGATGGAGCGGACCATGCCGAGCTTGTTCTGAAGCATCAAAATGGTCTCCAGATAGTTTTCCGCAGATTCGTGAATTTTCATTGATACACCACATTTCAAGTATTTTGATTATTATATCATTAAAATGGGCCGGAATGCAAGGCCATCTTTCCCTGCAAAAAGGGGCAGCGAAAAAATATGAAATATTTCTCAAAAAGAGTTTGACAAAACTAACTTACCGTGGTATAGTAGGGGGCGGTTAGTTGATACTAATATTCCCTGGGAGGTGAAACACAATGGATCTGACTAAGGCCACAGAAGGTGTGGAGTACATTATTCGGGATATCGTAACCGACGACGAGGAGCTTAACGCCTTTCTTTTCTCTCTGGGCTGCTACAGTGGAGAGCCCATTACAGTGGTTCGCCGGAAAAAGGGCGGCCAGGTTGTTTCTGTAAAGGACAGCCGTTATAACATTGACGATCAGTTGGCAGAGGCGATTCTCGTTTCATGACGAGAAGGCCTCTGGCCAAAACTGATATTTTTTATGCAATATGGTTAGAAAAAACTAACCATCTGGAACAAAATCTATATTAGGAGGAGTTCAAAATGAGAATTGCTTTTGCGGGCAACCCCAACAGTGGTAAAACCACCATGTACAATGCCCTCACTGGCAGAAACGAACGTGTGGGCAACTGGGCCGGCGTTACCGTGGAAAAAAAGGAGAGCTTTATTAAAAAGAGCTACTACGACGGAGCAGAGGAACTCATCGCCGTAGACCTGCCCGGTGCCTATTCCATGTCTCCCTTCACCTCTGAGGAGAGCATCACCAGCGCCTACGTAAGAAACGAGCATCCCGATGTGATTATCAACATTGTGGACGGCACCAACCTGAGCCGGAGCCTGTTCTTCACAACCCAGCTCATGGAGCTTGGGGTTCCTGTGGTGGTTGCGCTCAACAAGAGCGATGTAAACCGGAAAAAGGAGACCAAGATTGATGTTGCAGCCCTGTCCGAAGCTTTGGGCTGTCCTGTGGTGGAGACCGTTTCCACCGTTTCCGGCAAGGGCAATGGCCTTACCGAACTGGTTAAGACCGCAGTGGGCCTTTCCGGTAAGACCCAGAAGGCACCTTATCATCAGGGCGAAATCGACCTTTCTGATAAGAAAGTGGTTGAGACCGCCGACAGAAAGCGGTTTGATTATGTAAATCGTCTGGTATCCAAGGTAGAGAACCGTAAGGTTCAGACCAAGGATGTAAACAAGGACGACAAGATCGACACCATTCTCACCAATCCCGTAGGTGGCATCCTTATTTTTGCTGCTGTTATGTTCCTGGTGTTCCAGATCTCCCAGGCTTGGGTTGGCCCCTTTATTGCGGATCTGCTGGTAGGCTGGATCGAGACCTTCCAGGGCTGGGTCGGCGGTATGCTGGAGGGCGGCAACGAGCTGCTCTATGCGCTCCTGGTTGATGGCATTATCGGCGGTGTGGGCGCTGTTATCGGCTTCCTGCCCCTGGTTATGGTGATGTACTTCCTGATTGCACTGCTGGAGGACTGCGGCTATATGGCCCGTGTTTCCGTGGTGCTGGATCCCATCTTCAAGAAGGTGGGCCTGTCCGGCAAGTCCGTCATTCCCTTTGTCATCGGCACCGGCTGTGCCATCCCCGGCGTTATGGCCTCCCGTACCATCCGCAACGAGCGTGAGCGTCGTGCCACTGCCATGCTGACCCCCTTCATGCCCTGTGGTGCAAAGCTGCCCGTTATTTCCCTGTTTGCAGGTGCGTTCTTCAGCGACGCTGCCTGGGTGGGTACCCTGATGTATTTTGTAGGCATTATTCTGATCCTGCTGGGTGCTCTGATGGTGAATAAGATCGCCGGCTACAAGAACAGAAAGTCCTTCTTCATCATTGAGCTGCCCGAGTATAAGGTGCCCAGCCTGAAAACTGCCTGCCTTTCCATGCTGAACCGTGGTAAGGAGTACATTGTTAAGGCTGCTACCATCATCCTGCTCTGCAACACCCTGGTTCAGATTATGCAGACCTTCACCTGGGGCTTCCAGGTGGCCGAGACTGCGGATGCTTCTATCCTGGCCTCCATCGCACATCCCATCAGCTACCTGCTGATTCCCATTGTTGGTGTTGCTTCCTGGCAGCTGGCTGCCGCCGCTGTTACCGGCTTCATCGCCAAGGAGAACGTGGTTGGTACTCTGGCCGTCTGCTATGTGGGCCTTGAGAACCTGATCGATACCGAGGAGCTGGCCCTGATGGAGGGTGCCGGTGCCGAGGTTGCCGGTGTGTTCGCCATCACCAAGGTGGCTGCTCTGGCTTACCTGATGTTTAACCTGTATACCCCTCCCTGCTTCGCAGCCCTGGGTGCTATGAATGCAGAGATGAAGAGTAAGAAGTGGCTCTGGGGCGGCATTGGCCTCCAGTTTGCTACCGGCTTCGTTGTGGCTTACCTGGTGTACCAGATCGGTACCCTTATCACCACCGGTGCTCTGGGCGCTGGCTTCGTGCCTGGCCTGATCGTTGTGGTGGCCATCGCTGTGATGATTACCGCTCTGATCCGCAATGCCAATAAGAACATGAATGCGGAGTACGCCCTTAGCGGAAAGTAAGATTTAAAGGAGTAAGTTATGCAAGATCTCATTGTTGCGGTGATCCTGATTCTGATGGTGGGCGCCGCAGGCAGGTATGTCTACAAAGCAAAGAAAAGCGGTGCCCGGTGCATTGGCTGCTCTGCGGGAGGCTGCTGCACCCAGAAGAAGGGGAAAAAGCAGGAGACAGTGACCCTGACCCCCGAGATCGAAGCTGCCTTTCCCTACATCTATGAAATCGGCGTGGAGGGCATGAGCTGTGAAAACTGTGCCCACCATGTGGAGCAGGCCTTTTATAAGGCAGGGTACCTCTGTGAGGTGGACCTGAAGGCCCGCACCGCCTCTGTACGGTCCAAAAACGAAGTAGATCAAGAAAAGCTTGGTGAGATCGTCACCGAAGCTGGCTATGTCTATGCCGGAGATTGATAAATCCGAGGACCCGCTGCCTAAGAAAACGGTAGCGGGCCCCTCAAAAAAGAAAAAATGTGCTTGACAAAACGGATACTTTATAGTATTATATTCAGGCAGTTTGAAATGCGCGAGTGGTGG
>CAZFXB010000090.1:0-8397 GCA_964522835.1 uncultured Oscillospiraceae bacterium | reverse complement strand
TTCTTACAGGCACCGCAGCCATTGCAGGTTGCGGGATCGATGTAAAGATTGTAGTAGCAGGACAGGGTGGTGCAGCGCTTACGGCCCACGTGGAGGTTCCACTCGTCCGGATTCTGATCCATCAGATCGATCACCAGGGAAGCAACCTTCTGGGTGTTGGGGCAGCCGATGGTCTTCATCGCAACCAGCAGCTCCTTCATAACATCCAGATCTTCAGAATTGGACTGACCGGTAGCAATGCCCTCCAGCATCAGCTGGAGCTGCCACAGGCCGTCACGGCACATAACGCTCTTGCCGCAAGCATCTGCCCGAGCGTTCTTCACCAGCTCGATGGCCCACTGCACAGGGCAGGTGCCCTCGGGGACAACAGCAGTCTGGGGATGCTTCTCAGCACGCTCCAGGCACTTCTGCTTATTTTCAGCAAGCATTTCCTTGTTAATCATGTGATGAAACCTCCCTTATCTCTTGCTGTATGCGTTGAAGTTTTCAACCTTCTTGATTGCCACACGGAGGTCACACTGGAGGCAGCGGGAAGCTTCGCAGGTACCCTGCTCACAGGTGAAGCCGGTGTGGATGGGAGCAAAGTCGTTCTTCCGCTCCTCAGCACCACGGATGCCCAGCTCCTCACGGCGGAGGGCAGAGAAGTTCTCAATGGTACCAATTTCAGGATTCAGAGTACGATCTACCAGAACCTCATCGATCATGCCGTCGCCGCCCAGGTACTTGTCCATGAGCTGTGCGCACTCCCGAGCGGAAGCAATTGCGTCAATGACGAACTTGGTGCCGGTGATAACGTCGCCTGCGGCGAACACGCCCTCAACAGAGGTGGTGAACTCGCTCTTGCCGGTCTTGGGGTCGATGGGATAGCCAAACCGGTTCAGCTCCAGGCCGAACTCATCGGTAAGGCCGGTGACCTGACCTGCGGCGAATACGATGGCATCACAGGGGATGGTGTAGGTGCTGTCGGGGATGGCATCCTCGACGAGAGCCCGGGTCTCGGGATGGAAATAGAAGGAGTTGATCTTGTGAACCTGAAGGCCGGTAACCTGATCGGGGGTACCCAGAATGGCCTCGTTGGAGTGGCTGTCAAACAGGTTTGCCCCCTCCTCCAGAGCCAGATCACGCTCCTCGGGGCTGGCCTGGGAAGCATTCTTCTCAAGGCACACCACGTTAACGGTCTTGCCCATACGGATCAGCGTACCTGCCACGTCAAAGGCCACGTTACCGCCGCCGATGATGTTGACGGTCTGGCCCAGATCGATTTCCTTACCCAGACGCTGTGCCTGGAGGATGTCCAGGGCGCTGTAAACCTGCTTATGGGTTGCGCCGGGCAAATACATGAGCTTCTTACCCACGCTGGTACCGATGGCAACCAGAACAGCGTCGTAGTCCTTCTTCAGCTCTGCGGCATTCTGAATGGGGCTGTCGCAGACCAGCTTTACGCCGGAATCCACGATGACCTGGATCTCATCCAGAACATCCTGGGTGGGAATACGATACTCGGGCATACCGGAGGTCATGTGGCCGCCGGCAATCTTCTTCGCCTCGAATACGGTCACATCGTGGCCGCAGCGGTTGAGGTAGTATGCAGCAGTCATACCGGTAGCGCCGCCGCCGATAACGGCAACCTTCTTGCCGGTGCGGGGCTTTTCGCAGGTGGTATACTTCTCCTTCCAGACCTGCTCCTTGTCGTTCTCCACGGCAAAGCGCTTCAGGTTCCGGATGGACAGGGGATCATTCAGCTTCTCACGCTTACAGCCGTTTTCACAACGGTTGTTGCAGACATAGCCCAGTGCATGGGGGAAAGTCAGCTTCTCACGGATGACGCCCACAGCCTCGGAGCACTTGCCCTCAGCGATGAGCCGGATGTAGGCGGGAATATCGGTATGTGCGGGGCACTCGGCACGGCAGGGCACCAGAGACTGCTCTCTGGGCAGATCCTCACGGAACAGGCCCTCCATATCAATGAGTGCACCGGTGGGACAGACCTCAACACATGCGGAGCAGAACCGGCAGTCGGTCTGATTGAGGGGCAGATCATCGGGGGTAGAGATGTAGGTCTCCAGGCCCTTCTTCTGATAGCCGATGGCACCAACCTTACGCAGGTCGTTGCAGGCACGGACGCAGCGTCCACACTGAATGCAGCGGTCGTTCTCACGGATGATAACCGGAGTGCCGGTGCCGATCTTCAGGGTGGCCTTCTCAGGGAACTCGTCCTTCATGCGGGCATGGAGCACGCCCAGGTACTGCCACATAGCCTGAAGCTCACAGTTGCCATAAGCACGGCAGCCGGTGCAGTCGTGGGGGTGACCAGCCATGATGCACTCCAGTGCAATCTTCCGGAGCTGAGTCAGCTGCTCGGACTTGGTCTTTACCTTCATGCCTTCCTTGACTTCGGTAACGCAGGAGGACAGGGGTGCTTCCTCACCGTCTACCTCTACGACACACATCTTACATCCGCCGGTGGCGGGAAGATCGGGATGGGAACACAGATGCGGGATATAGATGCCCGCGGCCAGGGAAGCTTCCAGTACGCTCATACCCTCTTCGGCCTGGATCTCGGTACCATCTATAAACAAAGAAATTTTGCCCATTTGCTTAAAACTCCCTTATATAGATTTCTTCTGCCCTGTGGGCAGACATTTCTTAGAGTATTGTACCACAGAAGCCCCGTTCCTTCAACCGTTTTTTCGTTTTAATTTGACCTTTTCGCCTGTCAATTTTGTCCCATTGTGTTCTACTTTTATGTATTTCCCGCATGAATGCCCCGGCTCTTTCGTTTTTGATAAGTCCAAATTGGATATTGTCCCTTGCGAACCGTTTCTTTCAATTATATGATAGGGCTAGACGATTTTCAGGAAAGGATGAACATATTATGCGTGAAACTCCCCAGTGGGCCATTCCCATGGAGCCCGTTTCCAACGATCATATTGTTAAGACCTATACCTCCGATGTGGTGATTCTGGGTGCCGGCTATTCCGGAACCGCTGCCGCCAAGGCCGCCGCCGAGGCAGGTGCCTCTGTGCTGGTGGTAGAACAGCAGCAGGAGGCCCGCTTCCAGGTATTCGGTGCCCAGTACGGCTCCATCAACTCCGAGTTTATGAAGAAAAAGGGCGCCCCCTCTGTGGATCCTGTCCGGATCATTGCAGACTGGCAGCGTCGAAGCCTGAACCGGGCCAACCCCCATCTGATCCGCCAGTTTGCCTACAACACCGGCTCCACCTTTGACTGGTTTGTAGATCCCCTGCCCGAGGAGATGAAGGATGTTATCACCTTCGAAAACCCCTGGCCCAAGCATTTCGAGGGAGAACTGAACGGTTACGACAACTATGTGGGCACTGCAATTTTTAAAAACTCCAAGTTTGACATGTCCATGATGGGCCCTCCCCCTGCTGAGGACAGCGAGCCCAAAGAGGGTGAAAAGAAAGAGCCCCCCAAGATGCCCATGGGTGCTCCCCTCAGCCTGACAGAGGCCATTGTATATACCCACGGTCTCATCAAGGAGCTGGGTGGCCAGTTCGTCTTCGGCATTACCGGTGATTATCTGGAGCAGGACGAAAGCGGCCGTGTGGTCGCCCTCATCGGCCACAACTACAAAAAGGAGTATTTCCGCTTTGTGGGCAAAAACGGCATTATCTTGGCCGCCGGTGACTTCTCCGGCAACAAGGAAATGGTCATGGATCTGCTGGGCGAATATGCAGCGCTGACCGAAAACGGTGAGAAGTTCCCCTACTCCCCTGCCGGACGGAAGGGCAAGGGTATTCAGATGGGCCTGTGGGCCGGCGGCAAAATGGAAGCTGGCCCCAGAGGCGGCATGTGGTGCTGTGTGGGCGGCAACGGTGGCCCCATGGACGGCACTGCCTTCCTGAAGCTGAACAAGCACGGCAAGCGGTTCACCAACGAGGGCATCATGGGATACTGGGGCGCAGGTCTCCAGGGCGCCCGGCAGCCCAAGGGTTCTATCTACACCATTTGGGACTCCAACTGGCGGGAGGAGCTGGAGTATCAGACTCTGGATCACACCGCCATCGACATGGCTGACACCGATGCCCTCCAGCGGATCGCCCAGCAGATGGACAAAGTGCGCCAGACTGGTCTGGAAGAAATTCGTGCCATGGGCCCCGGTGGCCCCAAAAAGGGCCCCTGCAACTATCTGGCCTGTGCCGACACCATTGAAGAGCTGGCTGACCGCCTGGGCGTTACCGGCAAAGACAGAGAGAACTTTATTGCCGCTGTCGAACGTTACAACCAGCTTGCCCACAAGGGCGTGGACGAGGATTTTGCCAAGGATCCCCGGCAGCTCCACCCCATTGAGAAGGGCCCCTTCTACGCCTACTGCGAGAACATCCGTGCTGTGGGCTTCCTGATGGTCACAGTCTGCGGCCTTGTGGTGGATGAAAACCAGCAGGTCATCAGCAAGGAGACCGATGAGCCCATCCCCGGCCTCTACGCCACCGGCAACTGCTCCGGCGAGCGATTCCCCATTATGTACACCACCCCTGTGGCCGGTGTATCCATTGGCATTGCCTATACCCTGGGCCGCATCGTAGGCGACTATGTAGCAAAGAACCCCTGATCGCTTTGTAATCTCACACAGAACAAAAATCCTGAGCTTCGGCTCAGGATTTTTTTCGAATCACATTTTGGGGAATCCCTTCATAATCTGGGGTAGTGTCCGCCTGAAAAGGGGGGCTGGAAGGGAGGAATCACCATGAGATTATCTGTACTGTCCCAAGTGCCCCCAGGACGGGCGGTTCGAATTGTGGAAAACGGGTGCGAAAGCGGACTTTCCAGGCGTCTGGAGGATCTGGGGATGATTCCAGGTACGGTTGTACAGTGTGTTCACAAAAGTCCTGCCGGATCCCCGGCTGCCTATAACATACAGGGTGCCATCATTGCCCTGCGAAAGGGTGACGCCGAGAAAATATGGGTGGAGGATGCCCCATGAGACCCTTCACTGTACTCCTAGCCGGTAACCCCAATGTGGGAAAATCCACGCTGTTTAATGCCCTGACCGGACTTCACCAGCACACCGGAAACTGGCCGGGAAAAACCGTAGCTCTGGCAGAGGGGGCATACGAATATAAGGGCCGCAGCTATCTTGTCACCGACCTGCCCGGAACCTACTCTCTGGAGAGCCGCTCTCAGGAGGAACAGGTGGCCCGTATGGCCATAGATCAGGGCGATTTCGACTGTCTGGTGGTGGTCTGTGACGGCACCTGTCTCCAGCGAAATTTGATTTTAGTTTACCAAATTCTTTTTAGACTTTCCAAGGTGGTGGTACTGGTAAACCTGCTGGATGAGGCTGCCCGAAGAGGAATGCAGGTGGACTGCGAAAAACTGGAGCGGATTCTGGGGGTTCCTGTGGTGGCAGGCTCCGCCGGAAGCCGTCAGGGCATAGGGGAGCTGCAGGAGAAAATCCGCATGGTCTCAGAAGGCTACTGCCGCCCCAGACCAAACAACATCCCCCAGGGGCGGCGAATGCGGGTTAAGCGATCCCAGGAGACCGCAAAAGCGGTTATTTCAGGGCAGGATCGGGGACAGGAATGGCAGCTTACATGGGACAAAATTCTGACCGGAAAGAAAACCGGCATTCCCATAATGCTGCTGGGTCTGTTTCTCATTCTCTGGCTCACCATCGCCGGAGCCAATGTGCCCTCAGACTGGCTGTGGAAGGGCATACTGTGGTGCTGCGGTGGCCTGCGGGGGCTGCTGCACGTCCTGGGCTGTCCCCCCTTCCTGGAAAACGCACTGATGGACGGCATGTTTCTTACCGCAGGTCGGGTCATCGCCGTTATGCTGCCGCCAATGGCAATTTTCTTTCCTCTGTTCACCCTGCTGGAGGATCTGGGTTATCTTCCCCGGGTGGCCTATAACCTGGATCACAGCTTTCAACAGGTAGGTGCCTGCGGAAAAATCGGACTTACCATGTGCATGGGGCTGGGCTGCAACGCAGTGGGTGTCACCGGGTGCCGAATCATCGACTCGCCAAAGGAACGGATCCTGGCCACAGTCACAAACAGTCTTGTGCCATGCAACGGAAGATTCGGCGGACTGATTTTGCTGATTTCCGCCTTTTTACTTCCCCAAGGGGCAGGCAGTGCCGGAGCTGCATTGGGATTGACCGGTTTTTTGCTGCTGAGTCTTTGTCTAACCATGGGGCTGTCCAAGCTTCTGTCCGCCACACTGCTGCGGGGTCTGAACTCCAGCTTTGTATTGGAGCTGCCTCCCTTTCGCCGTCCCCGGGTAGGGCAGGTGCTGCTTCGTTCTGTTATAGATCGGACTTTAAAAATTCTGGGGCGGGCTGCGCTCATGGCAGCACCGGCAGGGCTGATAATTTGGATTCTCAACGGGATCCCCCTGGGAAACCAGACCCTGCTCCAAGCCATGGCCCAGGGTCTTAGCCCGCTGGGAAATGCGCTGGGGCTGGGAGGCACCGTGCTTCTGGCCTTTATTCTGGGCACACCGGCCAACGAAATCGTTCTGCCCATGGTCATTTTGATTGCCTCCGGCACCTTTGGCCTTGAAACGGACAGCAGCGCACTGAACATCGGGCTGACCGGCGCTGGTATGGACTTTAAAATGGCCCTGTGTACCGCCCTGTTTTTCCAGTTTCACTGGCCCTGTGCCACCACATTGATGACCATTCGCAGAGAAACAGGCAGCAAAAAATGGACCCTTCTGGCCGCCCTGCTTCCCACCCTGGTGGGCGCAGCGCTGTGCTTTTTTGTTCAGCTTCTGTTTCCCCACATCTAAAACAGAAAACTGCACCGCCCCAGGGCGGTGCAGTAATGCTTTAATTTTCCTGCATAGCACGAAGCAGCGGGGGCAGGAACTGCTTTTTCCGGGATACAACGCCGGGAAGCAGAATCCCTCTGGGGCCAGCATCCACATGGAAGGCCCGGCAGATCAGATCCTTTGCGCCATTTCCGGTACACAGCACCAACGAGGACTGATCCTGAAGGCTGGTAAGCAGATAAAACGCCATGTCCACCCCCAGCTGAAGCCTGGAATCAGAGAGGTAGCCGGAGATCATCTCCCGAGCCAGCTCATAGTTGGCAGAGCTGATAAAGCTGCCCTGACCCACACCGATGGTGATACCGGCATGGTCAAAGGTCTTATAGTCCTGCTGATAAAGCTCTCCCGGCGTCTTACCGTCCAGGGCTTCTCCGGCTTCAAACATCTTCTGGGCCAGTTCGTCTATATCCACCCCGGCGATTTTGGAAAGGGCCTGGGCAGTATGCTGATCCAGAGGCGTACAGGTGGGCGACTGGAATTTCAGTGTATCAGAAAGGATGGCCGATAGAAGGAGTCCCGCAATTTGTGGCTTCACTTCCACACAATTCTCCTGGTACATCTGATAGATCACCGTGGCAGTACAGCCCACAGGCTGATTCCGGAAATATACCGGGCCGCTGGTTTCCAAATTTCCAATGCGGTGATGGTCGATGATCTCCAGAATTTCAGAGTCCTCCCAGCCTTCCACGCACTGGTTCTTTTCGTTGTGATCCACCAGAATCAGCTGCTTTCTGCGAAGATTCAGCAGGTTTCGACGGGAAATCACACCCACATATTTTCCATTTTCGTCCATCACCGGGAAGTAAACAAAGCGAACCTTACTCATTACCTCCTTCACATCCTCCACCAGATCATTGGTGCGGAAGTAAATCAGGTTGCCGCTGACCATATAGTGCTGCACCGGTACGCTCTGGGTAATCATACAGGAGGCGGGATAGGTGTCGAGCGGGGTGGCAATGATGGCACAATTATGCTGCTCTGCCAGCTTTACAATGGTCTTAGGCACGGTGGATCCGGTGCAGACTACGATGCAGTCAGCCCCCATCTCGATGGCACAGTACTGGGTATCATAGCGGTTGGCCAACAGCACCAGATCTCCCTCTTCCACCACATCCTCCAGGGTTTCGGGACTGGCGGCCGCCACCACAACTTTTCCGGTTTTCACATACCCCTCCGGGTCACCGGTAATCAGAGTTCCCCCAAGGGCTTCCAGAATATTCTTATAGGGCGTATGAGAATCGGACAGGAACCGGGTGCTGGCCATATCCATGTTGGCAGTGGCCAGATTTTTCAGGGTGATAATGCCCAAAAGATTGTTTTCTTCATCGGTGATGGGCAGCGTGGATATCTCCAGATCCCGCATCTTTTCCCAGGCCCGCCGCATGGTGGTCATGGGGGCGGTGCCGGGCATCTCCCGAATATCCATATCCTGCACCTGGGCACTCACATCCAGGCACTCCGCCGGTGCCTCCATGCCGAATCGCTCCAGCACATAAGCGGTCTCACTATTGATTTCCCCGGCCCGCAGAGGAATATGCTGCTGAGGGCCCAGGGTATTTTTCAGATCTGCATAGCAAATTGCGGAGCAGATGGAGTCTG
>CAZFXB010000089.1:0-8453 GCA_964522835.1 uncultured Oscillospiraceae bacterium | reverse complement strand
CACTGGCTCGGAATGACACGGGGAGATTCAGGAATTGCGCACAAACCATCAAGTCTGCACCAACCAGAGGCTTCTCAATGAGGAGAAGGCGTCCCTTTTAGAATAAAGTTTTAATTATAACAAGCTACTAGGGGGATGCAATGGGTTTGTGCAACTGGCACAAGCCCAATGGGCCCTATTTTTCTCTGGCTTTTTCCTTATATTGTGCTATAATAGGCCCATGAAATCAGCGAATTTAGGGGGAAATTATGAGCAATCAAACAAGCAGTGTAAAAAACATTTATCAGCTGGACGGCCGGGTTCCGGTTCTCAAAGCCATACCCTTTGGTATCCAGCATATTCTGGCCATGTTTGTGGCCAATCTGACACCCATAACCCTGATTGCGGCGGCGGGGGGGCTGTCTCAAGGTGAGACGGCTGTTTTGCTGCAAAACGCCATGTTTATCGCCGGAATTGCAACCCTGATCCAGCTTTATCCCCTGTGGAAGGTGGGATCAAGACTGCCCATTGTTATGGGCGTCAGCTTTACCTTTGTGACCGTTCTTAGCACCATTGCGGCAAACTACGGCTATGGTACCGTGGTTGGTTCGGTACTGGTGGGCGGTATTTTTGAGGGAACCCTGGGCCTGTTTGCGAAATACTGGAGAAAAATCATATCCCCCATTGTGGCAGCCTCTGTGGTGACAGCCATTGGTTTTTCCCTCTTTACCGTGGGAGCCCGGTCCTTTGGGGGCGGCTACGCCGAGGATTTTGGCTCCTGGGGAAATCTGCTGCTGGGCACTGTTACACTGGTGGTATGTTTGACCTGGAACTGCCTGGCCAAGGGCTATCTCAAGCAGCTGTCCGTATTGGCGGGGCTGATGGTTGGCTATGTGCTGGCGATTTTTATGGGCAAGGTGGATCTGAGCACCATTTTTTCCGGTGGATTTATTTCCCTGCCCAAGCTGCTGCCCTATGCGCCGGAGTTTAATTTCTCTGCTATTTTCTCCGTCTGTATTATCTATCTGGTTTCCGCAGCGGAAACCATTGGAGATACTTCGGCGGTGGTCTCTGCAGGGCTGAATCGGGAGATCCAGGACAGCGAGATCTCTGGCTCCCTGGCCTGTGATGGCTATGCATCCTCCATTTCCTCTCTCTTTGGCTGTCCTCCGGTTACCTCCTTTTCGCAGAACATCGGCCTGATTGCCATGACCAAGGTGGTAAACCGCTTTACCCTTATGACGGGGGCTGCCTGTATGATGATTGCCGGGCTGCTGCCTCCCGTGGGGAATTTCTTTGCGTCCCTGCCGGAGTCGGTGCTGGGTGGCTGTACCATTATGATGTTCGGCACCATCCTTACCTCTGGAATGCAGATGGTGGCCAAGGCGGGCTTTAATCAGCGGAATATTACCATTGCGGCCCTGTCCCTGTCCATCGGTGTGGGCTTTACCACCACCAGCGAGATCGGTCTGTGGCATGAATTCCCGGAGGTGATCCAGTCCATTTTCTCTGCCAATGTGGTGGCGGTGGTTTTTGTGACATCCATTTTCTTGAATCTGGTTCTGCCGAAGAATATGGATGTAAACACACTGGAGTCTGAATAATGAAATCCCCCTAAAACGGACTGAAAAATAAGGTCTGTTTTAGGGGGTGTTTTGTCTGAAGCCGGAGCGGATCAGGCAGGTGCGATCAGCCCAAGCAGCTCTTCTACTGATTTCTTGCCGAAAAAAATCTGCGTATCGTTCAGCACAAGACAGGGGACGCTCATAACCTGATACTGCTCCTTCAGCCCGGGGAAGTGGCGGATGTCGTAGACATGGGCCGTGACCCATGGGCTGGCGGCGGCGATCCGCTGGGCGGCTGTGACCAGCTCCGGGCAAAGGGTACAGGACAGGGTCACCAGCAGCTTCATGTTCACCGGAGAGGAAATGGCATCAATCCGGCTGCGGGTTTCATCGGCCAGGGGCTGGCCGGGACCGGCGGCGTTGTATAGACCCAGCACAAAGGAGGTAAATTCGTGGCCGCTGGGGACACCGTGGAACCCAAGGCCCGTTTCGGTGCCATCGGCAGTGCACAGGGAAACCCAGGGGGCATCGCTGCCCGAATCGGCGGGCTCTGCAACGGCCAGGGTAAGCTTGTCCGTCAGGCCACACAGGGCAGAAATAAATTCCTCCAGCTCCTGAGAGACGGCGCTCTCGTCCAAATGTAGCTGGAGCTGTAATGGGGCCGCCATCTTTTCAAAGACTGCATGGAGCTGCTGCTCCATTTCCGGGGTAAACAGGGCGGTGTCGCCACCATGGGACACAGAGCCGGGGGCGGCGGCAGGCTCCTGGATTGGGGCATCGGCCCGGAGACCGGTGCGTTGATGCAGCTCGGTTACATATTTCTCCAGTGCTGTTGCGGCCAGGGCGCCATCTGCTGTGGCGGTGACTACCTGCCGAAGGGGTTTGATGCATACGTCCCCTGCTGCGTAGACCCCCTCCAGGCTGGTTTTTTGGGAATCGTCGGTTATGATATATCCCTGGGCATCCAGGTCTACAAGGCCCTGAACCAGTTCTGTACTGGGGACATAGCCTGCAAGGACAAATACGCCGAAGAAGTCCTCGCCCTGTGCACGATATTCCGTCACCTGTCCGGTGGCGGTATTTTTATAGCGGATATAACGAAGCCCATTTTCGCCAGCCACTTCTTCCACAATGGTATTGGTGAGAATGGTGATTTTTTCGTGATTCTTGGCCTTGTCAGCTACGGATTTCGCACAGGAAAAATCCCCCTTCCGCATAAGGATGGTGACATGGCGGGCAAACTTTGTGAGGAATACGCTTTCTTCCGCTGCGGCGTAGCCGCCCCCGATGACGAATACCTCTTTTCCGGTGAAAAATTCTCCGTCACAGGTGGCGCAGTAGGCAATGCCCCGGCCCCGATGGGCCTCTTCTCCCTGAAATCCAATGATTCTTGGCTGGGCTCCCGTGGCCAGCAGCAGGCCGAAGCAGCGGTATTCCCCGGCGGTGGTGGTTACGGTTTTTATATCTCCGGCAAGGGACAGGGCAGTGGCCTCGGCGGACAAAAATGCGGCCCCAAAGGCTTGCGCCTGGTTTTTCATAGCTTCTCCCAGCGCGGAGCCACTGATTTTTTCGATGCCGGGATAGTTGACCACCTCCTGGGTGATGGCGATCTGCCCTCCAAATCGGCCCTTTTCCAGCATCAGAACCCGGTATCTGGCCCGGGCCAGATATATTGCGGCGGTCAGCCCGCCAGGGCCGCCGCCGATGATAATGACGTCATACAGGTTTCCCATCAGAGCTGACCCACCAGATCCAGACTGGGTTTCAGAGTTTCTGCTCCCGGCTTCCAGTTGGCCGGGCAGACCTGGTCTCCGTGCTGGTGTACAAATTGGCAGGCCTGAACCTTACGCAGCAGCTCCTGGGCATTTCTGCCCACATTTCCGGCGGTAACCTCGTAGCCAACGATCTTCCCCTCCGGGTTGATGATGAAGGTACCCCGTTCCGCCAGCCCGTCAGCGTCGATCAGCACATCAAAATCTCTGGAAATGGTGTGGGTAGGGTCTGCCAGCATGGGGTAGTGAATCTTCTGGATTCGCTCCGAGGCATCGTGCCAGGCCTTGTGGACAAAATGGGTATCGGTGGACACGGAGTAGATCTCGCAGCCGATGGCCTGGAACTTCTCGTACTGGTCAGCCAGATCCTCCAGCTCTGTGGGGCAGACAAAGGTAAAGTCAGCGGGATAGAAGAAAAAAACGCTCCATTTGCCCAGAAGATCCTCCTTCGATACAAATTTAAAATCGTTTTCATGGAATGCATAGGTGCGGAAATCGGACACTTCCTTATGAATCATAGACATAGGTGGTTCCTCCCAATGAAATATTGATCGCAGCAAGCTTATCTCTGCGCTCCGTTAGAAAGTGTGTCCCAGTGGCCGTAAATAATACCCTGGTCACGGGATATACTATGGAAAAAGGAGTGGAATAGATGGAAGAAAATTGCGATTATAAAAGGGGCTTCCTGCCCTATGCACTGGGCGCTTTGCTGATTGGGCTTGTGGGAGGCTTCTCCACGGTGCTGGGCCCTGCTTTTGTGCAGGATATGGGAATCGCATATCAGAATACCACCTGGACAGCCCTGGCCCAGGCCATGTCTACGGCGGCCTGCGCCCCCATTCTGGGCAAACTGGGAGATGTGGTGGGGAGAAAGTTTACCCTCCTTTTGGGGATTGCTGTTTTCACTCTGGGAAACCTGCTGTCTGCCGTGGCAAACTCTCTGGTGTTTATGCTGGTGGCCCGGTTTGTGGTGGGAATTGGGGCCGCAGCCATGACCCCGGTGATTATGGCCTATATTGTGACAGAGTTTCCCCAGGATCAGGTGGCTTCCGGGTTTGCAAAATATATGCTGATCTCCAGCGGAGCGGTTATTGTGGGCCCCACCCTGGGGGGATTTCTGGTGTCCCGGTATGGGTGGCGGGCCATGGTGTGGGTATGTGTGGCCATTTGTCTGGTGCTGTTTTTGGCCTGCGGGCTTCTGACCGGAAAGCCGGCACCCCAGCGGAAAAGCATGGGCCATTTCGACAGCCCTGGGGCAGTGTTTGTCATTCTGTTTTTCAGTTTATTGCTCTGTGTGCCATCCTTTGGGCAGAATTTCGGCTGGAGCTCCGGAGCCTTTTTTGGGGTACTGGCGGGGGCCGGGATCAGTCTGGTGGGGCTGCTGGTGGTGGAGTCAAAGGCGGCCCAGCCCATCCTACCGGGGAGCTTTTTGAAGCGGAGCCCGTTTTTTCTCAGTATTCTGGGTCTGTTTTTGACACAGGGGCTGATGCAGGCCAATATGACAAATACCATTGTGCTGGTTTCGGAGACTGGCCTGGGCAGCTCTGCGGTATCCGGCTATGTAATTTCGGTGATGTATTTGGGAATGTCACTGGGGGCGGTGCTGCTGGGGCCTCTGGCAGACAGAATCGAGCCTAAATATGTGCTGACCGGCTCCCTTTTGGTGACAGCCCTGGGGTGCGGCTTTATGTTTCTTCCGAAAAACAGCTCTGTACCCCTGCTGATGATTGCCCTGGGGCTGCTGGGATTTGGCTTAGGAGGAAACGGAACCATCTTTATGAAGGCGGCGCTGTCCGGGCTGTCCCCACGGGAGGCGGGAGTAGGTACGGGGATCTATGGTCTGTTCCGGGATCTGGCGGCCCCCTTTGGGGTGGCTGTGTTTGTGCCCATGTTTACCAACCAGCTTGCCCGATTTGCGGAGACAGGGGCATCCCGGGCACAAGCTGCCCTCCGGGCCATGCAGTCTGTGGGGCTGGTGGAGTTAGGGTGCATCGGTGCGGGGATTGTGGTGGTGTGGTTTTTGCCGAAAATCCATCCTGGGGGCGACAAAAAGGGTGCAGACCAGTCCAGATAACTGGTCTGCACCCAATGTATGGCGGGAGCGGGATTATTTTCGGATTTCCTCCATAATTCTTGCCATCAGGCCGGTTCTGCCGAAGGGGGTGATGAGGTAATAGCCATCAATATAGGGGGCGATCTCCTTTGCCACAGCGGAAGAGATCTTTACGGCCAAGTCCTCGCCCTGCTGCCGATCCAGACCCTCGTACATTTTGACGATTGCATCGTCCACCGTGATACCGGAGACCTCCGAGTTCATAAAGCAGGCGTTCCGGTGGCTTACAATGGGGATAATGCCGCCTAAAATCTTGCCCTTCAGGGTCTGACGGGCCAGCTTCAGATTCTGGAGCGCCTGGGCCGTCAAAACCGGCTGGGTCAGGAAGCCGCAGACACCCTTCTCCTCCTTCTGCTGGGCCAGACTGAGCTGAACCTTAAAGTTCCGGGCGTTCAAGTTGAGGGCACCGAATACATGGAAGGGGGTGGGCAGTACCGTGTCATTCAGGCCGGTGATATATTGGGCCAGCATCCGGGAGTTAAAGTTATAGACGCTCTTCACCTCGTCCCGGCTGGCGGTGGGGATGGGATCTCCGGTAACCACCAGCACGTTGTGGACATCCTCGGCGCAAAGACCCAGCAGCAGGGCTTTGGTGGCGTTCAGGTTTCGATCCCGACAGGTCATGTGAGGCAGTGCCTGAACGTCCAGCTCCCGGCGAAGCTTACAAGCCAGCAGGCTGGAGTCCATTCTGGCCCGGGCAATGGGGCAGTCTGCGATGGTGACGATGCTGGCACCGCTGTCCCGAAGCTCTTTGGCTCCGGCCATAAATTTTTGCACATCGGCCCCCTCGGGGGGATCCAGCTCTACCGCAAAGGGCTTTTGATTCTCGTCACAGAGGGCCTCCCAGAAGGGATTCCGGGCCGGGGCGGCTTCTTTCTTTGCGGCTCGCTCCGGGATGGGAACGCTTTTCGCCGCAGGCTCTTTCAGGGCCTGGGCCACAGCGGCCAAATGCTCCGGTGTGGTACCGCAGCAGCCCCCCAGAATTTTCACGCCCAGAGCCCGGAGCCCGGCTACCTGCTGGGCAAAATATTGGGGAGCACCGTCGTAAACCGGACGATCCTTCAAAACCGTGGGATATCCGGCGTTGGGCATTACAGAAAGGGGCTTTTGCAGGGACGGAAGCTGTTTTACCAGCTCGGCCATGTGCCGGGCACTGGTGACGCAGTTCAGACCCAGGGCATCCATATTTTCGTCCCCATCCAACTGAGAAAGCAGGGCTCCAATCTGGATACCGTCCCGGGTAAAGCCATCCGGCAAAGTGGCAAAGGAGCAGAGAATAAAGCTCTCCGGCTGTTTTGTTTTGATGTAGGCGGCGATTTCCGGTAGACAGGTGGCCCGGCTGTGGGTCTCAAAGAGAAAGTTTTTTGCCCCCAGCTCCAGAAATTCATCCACCACAAATCGATATTCCTCCAGCAGGTCACGGCCGCCTGACAGGGAGATGGGGCCCATGTCTGCAAAGACCAAGGGATTGCCTGGGATGCCGCTGGCGATCTGCCAGCCGGCCTGGATGACCCGGCGGCAGTTTTCCTCTCCCAGACTGGGACGATTGGCGGAGAAGGTGTTGGTTTTGATGGCGTTGCAGCCTGCGGCCAAGTATTCCCCATGGATGCTGGCAACCAGCTCCGGAGCCTCCAAGTTGGCCATTTCGCAGCAGCTGCCAAAATGTCTGTCCTTGCCCATGAGATAGGTGCCCATGGCACCATCAAACAGAAGAACTTGATTTTCTAAAATGTTATGTAAACTCATATGCTGTCCTCACCCAATTCCGAATACGGCCTTTGCAATGTCTGCGCTCTGCTTGGCATCCTTGGAGTAGAAGTCTGCGCCGATCTCGGCGGCATACTCCGGGGTCAAAACTGCGCCGCCCACCATAACCTTACAGGGGTGGCCGCTTTTTCGCAGCGCAGCAATGGTGTTTTTCATACTCTCCAGGGTGGTGGTCATCAGGGCGCTGAGGCCCACCAGGTGGACATCCTCCCGAATGGCGGCCTCTACCACCGTGTCAATGGGCACATCCCGGCCCAGGTCGATGACGGTGAAGCCGTAGTTTTCCAGCACCACCTTCACAATGTTTTTGCCGATGTCGTGGATATCCCCCTGAACAGTGGCAAGAATGATCTTGCCCTTGCTGACGGTGCCCTGGCCCTTCTGGGCAATGGCGGCCTTGATTACCTCAAAGCCCTCGCAGGCGGCGTTGGCGGCGGAAATCAGCTGGGGCAGGAAGATTTTCTGAGCTTCGTACAGTTCTCCCACCTTGTCGAGCGCCGGAATCAGCATTTCGTTTACCACATCCAGCTCTGCTTTTGTCTCCAGCGCTTTACGGGTCAGTGCGGCAGTTTCCTCCTTGAGGCCCCGAAGGACGGCGGTTTCCACCGTCATCTCTGCGGTACTCTGAGCGGCCTCTGCCTTGGGGGCATCGGCAAAACGGGCGATATAGCCGCTGGCATCCCCGTCCTCGCCGGACAGCACCCGGAAGGCGGTGACTGTGTCCATAATGGCCTTCTGGTTGGGGTTTACAATGGGCAGATCCAGCCCTGCGGCCATGGCCTGGGTCAGGAAGCTGACGGTTACATGCTCCCGTGCCGGGAGACCGAAGGAAATATTGCTGACACCCAATACGGTGTGGAGCCCCATTTCCTTGGACACATACCGAACTGCCTCCAGGGTCTCTTTGGCCTGCTCCGGCTGGGCAGATACGGTCAGGGTCAGGCAGTCCAGGAACACATCCTCTCTGGGAATTCCGTAGGACAGTGCTGCCTCCAGAATCCGCTTCGCCACCTGAATGCGGCCCTGGGCATCCTGGGGAATGCCGTTTTCATCCATGCACAGTCCCACCACGGCGGCACCGTATTTTTTACACAGAGGCAAAATGGCATCCAGCACCGCCTGTTCTCCGTTGACGGAGTTTACAATGGCCTTGCCGTTGTAGGCCCGCAGCCCGGCCTCCAGGACAACTGGAGCGGTGGAGTCGGTTTGCCGAGGCAGATCGATGACAGAGGGCAGCTCCCGCACCACCTGTTTCAT
>CAZFXB010000088.1:0-8490 GCA_964522835.1 uncultured Oscillospiraceae bacterium | reverse complement strand
CCTTTGACAAGGGGGCCTCTGGCTGGTGCAAATTTGGCGGTTTGTGCGCAGTCCTTAAACCCTACCATGTCATGCGCACCCAGTGCGCACACTGTGTGTGGCAATCCGTAGTACCTTTTGTACACGGTGATTAACCCCCCACCCTGTACCGGCGGGCGATTGATAATCGCCCCTACTGAAAATGGATATATATACAAAAAAGACTGATCTGAACCAGCCCGGGTGGCGGGAATTCAGATCAGTCTTTTTTCTGTGTTAAAAATCCCCCACAAACTGCCGGAAGGCGGTGGGCAGGGCATAGCGTTCCTTCAACTCCTCGGGCTTGACCCAGAGGAACTCCTGGTTTTTGCTGCCGCAGTGGAGCCGGACACCGGTCATGTTCCACTGAATGTGGGTAAAGATGTGCTTCCGGCCCACAGTCTTTTCCAGGTATTTCGGATGCAGCCCCCAGTTTTCCGCAGTCTTGATGATCTCATCTGTAGAAAGGGTACCGGGAAGATTGGGGAATTCATAGAGCCCGGCCAGAAGTCCTGTTTCGGGCCGCCGCCCCAGCGCAATCTTACCGTCTGCGGTCAGAAGGAACACAGTTAGCTCCTCCTGGCGGCACTTCTTCTTCTCTGCCCGGACAGGCAGATCGTCTATGGTGCCCATTTTTCTGGCCTGGCACAGGCCATTTAGTGGGCAGCTTCCGCAGAGGGGTGCCCCGTTGGGCAGGCATACAATGGCGCCCAATTCCATAAGAGCCTGGGTGAAAGAGCCGGCCTGTTCCGGATATACTTCTTTCAGCGCATGGCCAATCTCCTTTTTTACCCCAGGTGTATCGGTACAGCCGTGATAGTCGCAGAATCGGCTAACCACCCGCAGCACATTGCCGTCCACAGCGGGGGTTCGCTGGTTAAAGCAGATGGAAGATATGGCTCCGGCGGTGTAGTCTCCGATGCCGGGCAGAGCCCGGATGGCGGAATACTCCCTGGGGAAAGCCCCGCCCATCTGTTCCATAATGACCCTGGCGGCCCGTTGCAGGTTTCGTGCCCGGGAATAGTACCCAAGGCCCTCCCACAGCTTTAGAAGCTCCGTCTCTTCGATTTGAGAAAGCGCCTCGATGGTGGGGCAGCGGGTGAGGAAACGGGAATAATATCCCTTCACCGCCTCTACCCGGGTCTGCTGGAGCATGATCTCCGACAGCCACACGTGGTAGGGCTCCCGATCCTTTCGCCAGGGGAGATCCCGCTTGGCGGTTTCAAACCAGGGGAGCAGCAGCTCCGGCAGGGGCGAAAGCTCCAGTGCCATCAGCGGTTATCCACCTTTTCAGGATAAAGGTCGTGGTTTGCAAGCCGGTTCCAGGCCACCTCTTCCCAGCGGGTGCCAGGACGGCCATAGTTGCAGTAGGGGTCTATGGAGATTCCGCCCCGGGGGGTGAATTTTCCCCAGACCTCAATGTACTTGGGATCCATCAGCCGGATTAGATCCTCCATGATAATGTTCATGCAGTCCTCGTGGAAGTCACCGTGGTTGCGGAAGGAAAACAGGTACAGCTTCAAGCTTTTGCTTTCCACCATTTTTACATCGGGTACATAGCTGATGTAGATGGTGGCAAAGTCAGGCTGACCGGTGATGGGGCAAAGGGAGGTGAATTCCGGGCAGTTGAATTTTACAAAATAGTCGTGATCGGGGTGCTTGTTTACAAAGGTCTCCAGTACCTGGGGGGCGTAATCCGTGGGATATTTCACGTTTTTATTGCCAAGCTCTGTAACGCCGGTGAGCTCTTCTTTTGTTCTTCCGGATGCCATAAGCAATCCCTCCTTATAAAATGGGGTCGGTGACACCGTTTTTTTCGAACGCCGTAATGCGGTCGATGCAGGTGGCGCATTTCATACAGGGCTTTTCGCCCCCCTCGTAGCAGCTCCAGGTGAGATGGTAGGGGACACCCAGCCGGAGGCCGATTTTTACCACATCGGCTTTGTTCATGGAAACAAAGGGAGCCTCAAGCTGGAGCTGATCTCCGGAGCCTAAGAAAATGGCCCGGCTGATGGAGTCGACAAATGCCTGACTGCAATCGGGATAGGCATTTCCTGCTGCGTCGTCGGCATGGGCACCGTACATGATCTTGGAGCAGCCCTGGCTCAGGGCAATGCTGGCGGCAGAGGAAAGAAACAGCCCGTTGCGGAAGGGGACATAGGTGGAAACAGGGCCTTCGGCCTGCTCGAGCTGATGGGCGTAGCTGTCCTGGGGGATGTCTTCTGTGGACTGCTTTAAAAGGCTACAGTTACTGCCTGCAAAGATGGTGGAAAGATCCAGCTCCATCCGCCGAACCCCGTAGTATTCTGCCACAGCCTTTGCCGCAGTAATCTCTTTATCGTGCTTCTGGCCGTAATAAATGGACAGGGCAATTACATTTTCTGCCCCTACCTCCTGTACGGCCAGCCCCAGGCAGGTGGTGGAGTCTACACCGCCGCTGGAAAGAACCAAAATCTTCATCGCAAAAGCGCCTCCATTCGCATTTGTAGAACAGGATCTGTTTCGAACTTGCCCCGATATGTCTCGGTTACGGTTTTGGAGCCGGGCTTGGAGATGCCCCGGGCGGTCATACAGCTGTGGCAGCCGGTGATGACCACTGCCACATCCTCGCTGCCGGTGACAAGGGAGATAATCTCGGCAATGTCCCGACCCAGCCGTTCCTGAAGCTGAAGCCGCCGGGCGGCCATGTCTGCGATCCGGGCAATTTTGCTCAGACCGATGACCTTGCCCTTGGGAAGGTACCCCACGGATACCTTCATGTCGTACATCAGGGCCAGATGATGCTCACAGTAGGAAAAAACATCGATATCCCGTACCACCACCAGATCCTTGTGGCTGGGGTCAGCCTCCTCGAAGGTCTTGTCAAACATTCGGGCGATTTCCTCGTTGGTATAGTTCATGCCGGCAAAGACCTCTTCGTACATTTTGGCCACCCGCTGAGGGGTTTCCAGCAGTCCTTCCCGGTTGGGGTCATCCCCCAGGGCAACGAGAATGCCCCGAACATGTTCCTCTATGGCTTTCGTATCGATCATGCTTAGACACCTCGCTTCTCAGGATCCCAGATGACCTTGTGCATCTGAATCTGAAGAGTTACACCGGTGAGCCGGTGGGCCTTCATATATTCCACCATATCTGCTGGGGCAAGCTCCCCAAACACCGGACTGAAATACACATTGGTGCGGCCAATCAGACCATACTGTGTGATTATGGCCTCTGCCTTCTGGAGATCCTCCTGACAGCCGCAGACGAATTTTACCGTGTCCTGACGGGTCAGCAAGGGGAAATTGTCAAGACACATAAACTGCTCCATGCCGCTTTTGGAAAGCTTATAGTCCATGGTAAAGGCGGGCCGAACCGGCAAGCTGAGGAAGGGGCTGAGCGGAACGCTGCCGTTGGTCTCCACCTCCACATAGAGGCCCGGATCCCGACAGAGAAAATCCAGCAGTACGCCGATATCCTTTTGAATCATGGGCTCCCCGCCGGTAATGGTCACATTTTCAGCGTCGCTTTCCTTTACCAGTGTGTAGAGCTCCACCTCGGTCATTTCCGTATAGGGGGTGTTCGGCTGGTTGGCCCATTTGGTGTCGCAGTAGTCACAGTTTAAATTGCACCCGGCGAACCGGATAAAGAAGGATAGCTGACCGGCTTTGGTGCCCTCGCCGTTGATGCTGAGGAAGGTTTCCACAACTTTATAGCTGGACAATTCTGGGCTCCTCCTTTCCTCCGTCATACACCGCACAGTTGGTGGGGGTCTCATAGACGGCGATTTCCTTCACACAGTAGCCCTTTTTTTGAAGTGTTTCATAGAAATATCGGGAAAAGTTCTCTGCTGTGGTGCGGAAGGGGACAAACTCCAGATGAAAATCTTCCTCCTCCAGGGCTTTTTGGGTGGAATCCTTCAGGGAACCGATCTCCAGAATCAAACTGTGGTCAAATTGATCCCCCAGGGCCTTCAAATCTGTTTTCAGATCGCCGAAATCCATCAGCATTCCCCGCTGGGTGCCCTCAGATTGCAGGGCTTCCCCCTGAACGGTGGCCACCACCCGCCAGCGGTGGCCGTGGATGTTCCGGCATTTTCCTTCGTAGCCGGATAGAAAATGAGCTGCATCAAAGCTCACCTCGGACTGTAAATAGTACATACAAAAATCCTTTCAGGGGCTTTCATGCAGCAAAAAAGGGCGCAAAAACGCCCCCAATGCACCGAAAAAGGTGCAAACCTGGTTTTGTTTACTGACAGGAGGGCCCCGAACTGTCACACAAATTGGGACGCACCGAATCCAGTGCGTCCCTTCTTTATACCATATTTTATGACAAAATGCAAGCCCTATTCCATGCTGCCCAGCACATTCTCGTAGCTTTGCAGCAATGCAGAGATATCCTCTATGAGCTGATGTACCTTGGCTTCGCCCAATTCCTGGGCCACAGTGTGGTTTACCTGTTCCATGGCTTCGTCAGCGGCCATAAGCATCCGCTTCCCCTCGGGGGTAAGAGAAACGAAGGTGTTTCTGCGGCTGTTCTTATCCACCGTCCGGAGGATCCAGTTTTTCTCCTCCAGGGCCTTCAGCAGCTTGGAGACCATGGAAACAGAGGTCATCAGGCTTTCAGCCAGGGCAGATACGTAAATGCCGGGATGGCTCGGCTGCTTTTTATGTCCCCAATAGACGGCGGATAACACCAAATACTCTGCCTGAGAAATTCCCGGCAGGGCCTTATCCCAGTTCAGCTTCCGAAAATGCTGCAAAAGACTCAGCAGCATACTGCTGCCAGATTGCCGTTTCATACGATCACTCCTACTTCCTTCAAAAAGCCTGAAAGGCGCTTCTATTTTACTCCCTTCCCTTTACAATGTCAATAATTTCAGTATTCAAAAAATATTAACACCTTTTTAAAATGAATGTGCTATTGTATCTAAGTATTATTGATATCTTTCGGTGATTGAAAGGAGCAATCAGCATTGCTGCAATTAAGAAGCATTAAAAAGGACTATCTTTCCGGGGAAGAGACAGTCCATGCCCTGAAAGGGGTCAGTCTCAACTTTCGGGAAAATGAGTTTGTGTCCATCCTGGGCCAGTCCGGCTGTGGTAAAACAACCCTGCTGAACATCATTGGCGGCCTGGATCGGTACTCTTCCGGTGATCTTATTATCAACGGAAAGTCCACCAAGGAGTTTCGGGATCGGGATTGGGATACCTATCGGAATCACTCCATCGGCTTTGTATTTCAGAGCTATAACCTGATCCCACACCAGACGGTTCTTGCCAATGTGGAGCTGGCCCTGACCCTGTCCGGCGTTTCAAAGTCAGAGCGGCGAAAGCGAGCCAAGGAAGCACTGGAAAAGGTGGGGCTGGGAGATCAGCTTCGGAAAAAGCCGGGGCAGATGTCCGGCGGTCAGATGCAGCGGGTGGCCATTGCCCGGGCATTGGTGAACAATCCGGATATTCTTCTGGCAGACGAGCCCACCGGTGCCCTGGATTCCGAAACCTCCATTCAGGTTATGGAGATTTTGAAAGAGGTGGCCAAGGATAAGCTGGTAATTATGGTTACCCACAACCCGGAGCTGGCAGAGCAGTATTCCACCCGAATCATCCGGCTGCTGGACGGCAATATCATTGCTGACTCCATGCCCTATGAGCCCACGGAGGAAGAGCTCCGGAAGCCGGAGGAAAAGCCGGTGAAGAAGCCCTCCATGTCCTTCCTGACGGGCTTTAACCTGTCCCTCAACAACCTGATGACGAAAAAGGGAAGAACCATCCTTACGGCCTTTGCCGGATCCATCGGCATTATTGGCATTGCGCTGATTCTTTCTCTTTCCAGCGGTGTCCAGGGCTATATCGACCAGCTGGAGGAGGAGGCATTGACTTCTTATCCCATCACCATCGAAGAGGCGGCTATGGATATGACCTCTATGATGAGCGCCATGATGGGAACCAATGTTGAGGAGCACGAGCCTGGCGCAGTTTACTCCGGGGATATTATGACCGGTGTTATGGATGCGGTGCTCAATCAGATCTCCTCCAATGACCTCCAGGGCTTCAGAACCTATTTGGATGAGGGCAACAACGATATTACAGATCTGGCCTCGGAAATCTCCTATTCCTATGACACCCAGATCGGTGTATACACCGTCAATGTATCCGGCAATGTGCAGCAGGTGAATCCCTCCAATTTGCTTACGGACATTGGACTGGGCATGATGGCACAGAATCTGGAAAATGCTGGCAGCATGAGCAGCATGTCCATGGCATCCCGTATGGATGTGTTCCAGGAACTGGTGGACAGCCAGGATATGCTGGAGAGCAATTATGAGCTCCTTTCCGGTCAGTGGCCGGAGAACTACAATGAGGTGGTGCTCATTGTAACGGAAAACTACGAGATCGCAGACTACTCCCTGTATTGTCTGGGGCTGCTGGATGAGAATGAGCTGGCAGATGCTTTTTCAAGTGCAGCCAGCCAGATGAGCGACAGCGGTTCCATCAGCATTGAGATCGAACAGGCGAAGGCGCAGTATTCCTACGAAGAGCTGATGGACATGGATCTCCGGCTGGTGCTGCCTACGGATTATTATGCACAGGATCAGGACGGGGTTTGGGTCAATATGTCCGATGACGAGGACTATATGAAAAAGCTGGTGGACAATGCGGAGCACTTAAATGTGGTGGGTATTGTCCGTGCCACGTCCAATACCAATATGGAGTACGGCACCATTGGCTATACCAAGGCACTGACGGAGTATGTCATCCACGGCGTGGAGGGCAGTGATGTGGTTCGTGCCCAGAAGGCAGATCCTGACACCGATATCTTCACCGGTTTGCCGTTCCCCGGTACAGAAGCTGCCGAAGCCATTGAGGCCGAGGAAAAGGCTGCAAAAGAAGCCGAACATGCTTCCACCGGCCTGTCTCAGGGCCAGATAGATATGATCGATGCAGCTATGACAGCCATCCCGGCGGCCTATTCCGGCCAGATTGCCGCATTACCCCAGGAGGAGCAGGCGCAGGTGCTGATCGAAAACAACCTGATGGATCAGGCTGCGTTTGATGCCCTGGCAGATACCGCCCAGACCGGAGCGGTGACCAAAAAAGAAAAACGGATCTCTGACAGCTCCTATGAGGACAATCTGAACCTGATGCACGCCTGCTCTCTGGATAAGCCCAGCTCCATCAGCCTGTACTGTGCCTCCTTCGAGGACAAGGAAGCACTGACAGATGCGCTGGATGCCTACAACGATGCCCAGACGGAAGCGGGAAATGATGACAAGGTGATCCGGTATACGGACTATGTGGGGCTGCTGATGAGCTCTGTCACAGACATTGTGGATATTATCAGCTATGTGCTGATTGCATTTGTGGGCATTTCTCTGGTGGTTTCCTCGATTATGATCGGTGTGATTACCCTGATCTCCGTGCAGGAGCGTACCAAGGAAATCGGCATTCTCCGCTCCATTGGTGCCTCTAAGAAGGATATTTCCCATGTATTTAACGCTGAAACCCTGATTATTGGTCTGTCTGCCGGATGCCTGGGCATTCTGGTGACGGTACTGCTGAATATCCCGGTCAATATGATTATTTGCCATCTTACCGGTATTGCTACCATCTCCAAGCTGCCTGTGGCAGGCGGCGTGATCCTGGTGGTGATCTCTGTGGTGCTGACCATGATCGCCGGACTGATCCCCTCCAAGGCGGCAGCCCGGAAGGATCCGGTAGAGGCCCTTAGAACAGAATAAACGCATATACAGGGCGTGCTGCAATTTGCAGCACGCCCTATGCGCCTTCGATGGCAGCTACTACGCCATCGTCAGCAAAAAAGAATAATTTTGCAGCAGGCATAAATCAGGTCAGATGGTCCATACTAGCCTCACCGAAATAAAGGAGGATATGAGTATGAACTGTCACAATGCCAATAAGGCCATTGCCTGTACCGTAAGTCAGTGTACCCATCACTGCGAGGGAGAAAACTATTGCTCCCTTTCCCAGATTCAGGTGGGCACCCATGAGTGCAACCCCACTGTGGAGCAGTGCACCGATTGTCTCAGCTTCCAGAAGAAGTAAAAGGAAAAGCCGCTGCACCGCAGCGGCTTTTCTCAGATTATTCGGTGACTGTGAAGCTGGCATCGGCCATAAACTGACCGTTGAAGTAAACTTCCAGGCTGTAGGAGCCGGGGGCAGTGATGGGATCGGGGAGGTCGCCGGTGTGCCGGGCGGTGGTCCAGGTGCCGGGCCAGTTACGCTCGGAGTTATAGATCTTGACCGGGTTTCCTTCTGCGTCACGATATATAGTACCATTTCTAGGGTCAGGAGTTTCTGCAGTGATTCCCGAAAGCTCCAACGCTTTATTGTTTATCCACAGCAGATGATGGTCATATGAGCGAAGCAGTATCGGCTTGTCATCCGCTATGCCGTCAAGATCATCTGCCGTAGGGAAGCCCTCAGGCGTTCCCATAAAGATTCCGGGATCCCAGCCTGCACCTCTGTAAAC